>VGFD01000506.1 GCA_016868975.1 Armatimonadota bacterium
GGGGGATGTCGTCACGGCGGGGGATGTCGTCACGGCGGGGGATGTCGTCACGGCGCTCGGCCAGCATTCCCTCGAACATGGCGGCGCGTTGCGGCGCCGCGCTGAGCAACGTCTGCTGCAAGAGCCCCCAGTCCTCGGCAAGAGCGGTGCTGGCGTCGACCATGACGCGAAGATGTCCCCGCACGCGGTCAGCGCCCGGCGTATTCAAAACGCTGACGGCGAGCGCCTTGACGTGAAACTGCAAGAACAGGTCGGCGCGCTCGGGATCCGCGCCACACTCTTCGAAGACCCGCCGCCAGGTGGTTGACGCATCCCCGGCCGGCGACCAGCCGGCGGGCGGGTCCGTCTGCGGCGGCGCCGCTCCCAGTGCCTCGCGCAGCGCCTGGAGGTCGGCTCCGTAGGCGCGGTTGCGGGCCAGCCTGTCGCGCATCCGCGAAGCATAGGCGGCCTTCTGTTGCTGGTTCAGCCCGTTCAGCGCTTGCGCCCCACTCCACAAAAGGCGGTCCGACAGCAGCCGAATGCGCACGATGTGCTCGGCCGCCAGACGTCTCTCCTGCGGGGAGAGCGCGAGTGGATTTTGGGCATCGGCAAGCGCGCCGATGAAGGCGGAGAAATAGCGGCGCGAATAATTGGCGTGCGCCTGCGGCGCCTTCTGGCCAGCGGGCCGCGACAGATCAAGAATCGAGGCGGACGGATCGCTGCCAAGACGGATTTTGAAAATCTGATCGGCCTGCAGCACGAGCAGAATCGCCGCCACATTCAGGAGCGTCAAACGCCACCGTGAAGCCCCGCTCAAGCCCCGAGTCCGATCGCGCGGGCCAGCAAGCGGAGTTGCTCAGCAAAAGTGAGGCTGTTGTCCAGAAAGCAGCGCATGGCGGCGACGAAAGCGAAGGTGCAAGCCATCGAGAGCGCCAACCGCACGCGGCTCTCCATGCCATTGCGCGGCGCTTCGGCCGGCTTTCGTCGCTGCTCGACAATGAGAAAAAATGCCACCGCGACCGCCTCCAGCAAATAATAGAGGGTCAGCGAGGGCACGTACTGCCGCCAGCTCGTGGTGAGAGAGGGCATGCCCGCTTCAACCAGACCGGGCCCCGGCGAGGCCGGTCGAAAAAGATAGATTCCCTCCCCGGAAAGCAGCATGAGCGGCAGCACGTTGAGCACGAAGGTGGCCGCGAAGGTCACCGCGGTGGCCAGCGCGAGGTGCCAGCCGCGGGACTTCCCGGAGAAGCGCGCCAGTGAAAGGGCCAGCGGGTAGAAAAAGGCGGTCACCATGAATTCGCGCCAATAAATATTCCATCGCCGCCAAAAATCGGCCACGTTGCGGGCCGCGAGAGGCTGGGCGAAGTTGTCGCGCAGGCCGTAGCCGAAGAGCCGCGCCACGCCCACGGAAGCCTGTTCCGTGGACAGCAGGAACAGATAATCAATCACCAGGAGAACCGCCAGGCGCGTCCAGATGGCTCCCGCCCCCACGGTGGCCACATCGCAGCGCGGAAACAGCACTCGACCCGCGGGCGAATAAGCCATCATGCTGATTGCCACGTAGGCCAGCGTGCAAAAACCCATGCACCATGCCACTCCGCGCGCGCCGGCTAGCGCGTCCGGCGGCTTTCCGTGGGAACTCTCAAAATAGTGGTAGGAGGGCGTCGCTGAATTGCCGAGGAGCGCCGGCATGCCCAGAAAATAGATGAAAAAATCCGCGGCGCGGATGCGGACGAGCACGCCGCTCCACAACTCATGGGACAACCAGAGGATGCGGCGAAAACAGCGGAGCAGCAGACTGAGCGCCAGGAATATGAAAGGAAAACCCTCGTCGTGCATGCGCGCGGCGTTCAACTGGCCCAGGTGCAAGTATTTCAGAATGTTTTGCAGCACGCTCGACTGGGGAAATTCAGCCGGCCAGTGCAGGCGGCTCAGGGAGAAGTATTCGGTGGCGCTCGACTCGACGATGACGCATCCGACGGTGGCGTAGAAAATCAGCGCGGCCACCATCAGCAAGGCGGCGCGCACCCGACCGCCAAGCGCGACGGCGCCAGCGATGAGGTGGAGCAAGAGAATAAATGCGAGCATCCAGAGGGCCGGACGCACCGGCATGGCGACCAGCAGAAACGCCAGGCTGCAAGCCAGCAGTGCGGGCTTCTTGAGGTTGGCGGGCACGACCGCCACCAGGGCGGCCGCCAAAACCAGAAAGACGAAATAAGTGAGGAGGAACACCAGAAAGCCGGCCACCGCGAGCCCGCCGCTGTACATGAAGAGGTCGCAGGCGCCCACCGCCAAAACGCCCTGGGGCGCGGGCAAGGCGGCGAGCTGCTCGATGCAAAGGCGCATGTCGCAGTTGTTCAAGTTGCGGCCCGCGCCTTCCAGTCCCGGTGAAAGCATCACGTAGTAATCTCGGGCAGCCAGAAAAAGCGTCTGGTAGACGACGAACGCTCCGGCGAGAAGGAGGGCCGCGAGAGAGAGGTAGGCACCCTTTTTAAAGCTGGTCAACGCGCGGGTTTCAATTCGCGCCGGCATGCCGGCCGTCCTCTCCCCACCCTGCGCGCACTCAAGGCGGCAGCATTAGATGAACCTGCAACCGGTCGCGGCCCTGGGCTGTCTGTGGGCGGAGGGCGGCCTTTCGTGGGCCGGGCGGGGGCGACGGGGCGGGGGAGCCCTATGATGGAGCCGGTCGACAGAAATCGCAGGAGGTTCCCCTCGGATGATCCCGTCCAGCATCATTTCCTCGTTCTCTCGCGGGGCGTCGGCGAGCGCACCCAGGCCGGAGGAGCCGGGGGCGGGCGCGCCGGCGCGTGGGTACGGCGAGCGGCGCGTCCAGCGCCTCCCTGCTTCCCCCGCCCCCGCCTGCCGATCCGCCCGCGCCCGCGACCTGGACCTGAAGAGCAACAGCTGGAAATCCCTGCGGCAGGGCGACCTGGGCGACTGCTACTTCCTCTCCGCCCTTGGCGGCCTGGCGAAGCAGCGTCCGCGGGACCTGGAGCACCTGGTACGGGTGTGCGGCAACCAGTGGCACGTGCAGTTCTACCGGCTGCGGCCGGTGCAGGTGACCGGGAGCGAGATCCGCAAGGGCGTGCAGGCCGACGGCCGCTGGGCCTCTGTCCTGGAGAGCGCCTGGCAGAAAGCCAGCGGCCACCTCCTGAGGAGCGGCCGCGTGTCGGAGCCCGGCGGGGACCCGGCGCAGGCCATCGAGGCCCTCACCGGCAACCGCGCCCGCACCGCCTCGGTGAGCGAGCGCAACGTGGGGTACCTGCTGACGCAGGTCGGGGAGTCGCTGGAACGGGGCGGCATCGCCGTCGCAGCCACCGGTTCGCAGGTCACCCAGGGACTGCTCCCGGACCACGCCTACACCATCCTCGAGGCCCGTTTCCCGGACCGGATCGTGCTGCGCAACCCCTGGGGGAGCGCGCCCTACACCGGTCCCGAGCCCGCGGGGTGCCAGGTCAACCGCTGGGGCGACGGCACCTTCGCCATGGACCCGAAGGCGTTCGCGCGCGGCTTCACGGACCTGTACTACGAGGTGCGGCCGCCCGCACAGGGGAGACAGCCGGCGGGCTGAACCCGCCCGGCCGCGCCACGGCGGTACGCTTCAGGGCGTCGTCCTGAAGGACGCGAAGAACGATTCGATCCAGTCGCCTGGCACGGACGCGCCGTCGGGGTGCCAGGCGCCCATGCAGTACAGACGGCCGCCCACCAGCATCATGCGGAAGCGGCCGCGGGCGTCGGCCGCCGGGATCTCGAAGGTGGTCTCCCGCCCGGCGTGTCCCTGCCATTGCTGCTTCGCGCTCGACAGGAGCAGCCCCCCGATGTCCTTGAGGAACTCGCCCTGGGCGTGGTCGAAGATGCGGTTGGCGCCGCCGAACATGAGCGCCAGGGTCGGCAGGTCCGAGTAGTTGAGGGACAGGCTCAGTTCCCCGCTCCGCACGGAGAAGATGTTCTTCTCCACCTGGCCGGCCGGGGTGCTCACCCGAGAGGACGTCAGCGTAGGGGTGGCCGGCAGCAGCACCGTGAAGCGGCCGGGTGTGGAGGCGTAGGGCTTCCACCCGGGCGGATCGGCGACGGCCGGCGCGGCCAGCGCGAGGGCGAGCAGCAGGAGCGTGAGGGTCGCCTTCACCTCACCCCTGTTCCACGCGTGGACCGGAGCCTCCCCTTCCAGGCCCGCGGTTCCAGCGTGGCACCGCATCGGCCGGTCGCGGCGGGGCGCACCCGGAGGGGGGCCGGCGACCGCTCATCGGGTGACTCTG
>VGFD01000507.1 GCA_016868975.1 Armatimonadota bacterium
GCCCCGGGCCGATGTCGAATAAATCTCCGGCCTGCAGATCGAATATGCGGCCGTCGTCCATAATGACGCGGTTGCGGCCGGATACCACCATGCCCACGTGCGGTGCATTTTGATTCTCCATGTTCAATAATTCCCCGCGTTGGCCGCCTGCCCCAGGCTGATGCCGCCGTCGTTCGGGGGCACCTGCCGGTGGGTGAGCACCTCAAAAACCATCCGCTTCCAAACACTCCGCCGCCTTTCCCCAACAGTGACACGTGGCTCAGCGTCAACCCCTGCCGCGCAAGCTCCAGGCGCATCGTCGTGCCCGCGGTGAACTGTCACGCGGAAGGCCGGGGACACGCTCAGCGCGCCGGCTGAAAAGCTGGCCGGAGTCACCAGCACCATGGCGGGACGGTCCTGCGACCCCTCGCGGAAGATCGCGGCCATTCCGTCCGCGTTCCTGGCGCGGAACATGAGCGGCTCGGGCAGCGCGGTGGGCGCGTCCGCGAAGGCCGGGCGGGCGGTGACGACGATGAGGAGCAGAAGCAGGCAGCGCATTGACTGAGGCTCTCCCTTGAGGTGCCCTCAGTCTAGCGGGGGGTGCGTTAGGGCCGCGTCAGGGCACGATCACTCCGATCCGATTGCCCGCGCTCTCCGTGAACCAGAGGTTGCCGTCCGGCCCGGAGGTGATCCCGCTGGGCTGCGACCCGGCCGTGATTCCCGTGGAAAACTCGGTCACCACGCCCGCGGTGGTGATTCGGCCGATGCGGTTGCCGGTGAACTCGGTGAACCACAGGTTCCCGTCCGAGCCGGCGGCAATTCCAGCCGGGTTGGCGCCCGCCGTGATCCCGCTGGAGAACAGGGTGACGGCCCCGGCGGTCGTGATGAAGCCCACCCGGTTGCCGGTGAAATCGGTGAACCACAGGTTGCCGTCGTCGCCCCTGGCAATGCCGCCCGGCTGCGCGCCCGTGGTGATGCCGTTGGAGAATTCCTGGACGGTCCCGGTCGCGGGCGTGACTGTCAAGTTCGTAATCCCCGTAACGCCGAGGTACGTGGCGCTGATGACCGTGGAGAAGGTGGGCACGACGGGGACGCTTCCGCCGGTCGCGAGACCATTCGAACTGATCGTGGCCACCGAAGTGGACGACGAGGACCAGGTGACCGCGGTGAACACGGCCGGCGCGCTTGTGCCGTCGGAGTAGACCGCGGTGGCCGCGAACTGCACGGTCCCCGGGCTCTGCACCGTGGCGTTGGAGGGCGTGATGAGCACCTGGACCAGGGTTGCCGCGTTGGGGAAGGTCCCCCCGTCGGTATTTCCAGTGCCGCAGCCGGTGGACAGCCCGGCCAGGACGAGGACGGCAAGAATCACAAAAACGCGAGCGTGCACGGGGATTCCTTCGAGGGTCGGCGGCCTTTCGTGGCGCGGGTCTGCGGGCCCTGCTCTTAATGAAAGCCTATCGCGTGCCGATGCGAACAAGCCGCCGATAGGTCGAAAGACATGTTTACAGGCGCGGCCGCCCTCTGGTAGGATTGAACCCAGGATCGAGACCCAGGATCGAGAGATTGGAAGCGCTTCCACTGTTCAACTATCGCAATCCCGATGGTCGCCTGTCGGTGCATCGCAAGGAAGTCGTCGTCGGCAGCGAAGGGATAACGCTCTCTTACATCGACCTGTCCGGGGAAGGCATCCCCATTGTCTTCCTGCATGGCGCGAGTGGGTGCGCGGTGCAGTGGGAGGCGCAGGCCGAGCGCCTGGCCGGCCTTCACCGCGTGCTGTGCGTGGACATGCGGGGCCACGGCAAGAGCGACAAGCCGGCCACTTCTTACAAGACCGGCGACTTCATGGACGACATGGTCTCCTGGCTGGAAACCATGGGCCTCCACGAGTTCTACCTGGTGGGGCACTCGTTCGGCGGCTACATTGCCACCCTGCTGGCCGTGCGCTTCCCGGAGCGCGTCAAGAAGCTGGTGCTGATGAACACCACCGGCAACCTGCGCCACCTGGGCGTCCTGCCCCGCACCGCCGCCTCGCTTCCCGCGCCGGTGCTGAACGCGGTACATCGCGCCATGCCCGTGCTCGTTTCCGCGCCCCCGCACGTCACACGCCTGTTCATGGTGCAGGCGCTGGCCGAGTGGGAGTGCTGGGAACTGTATCCGCGCATCGACTGCCCCACCCTGGTCACCACCGGCAAGTGGGACGCCGTGGCGCCGCCGGCGCACGCCATGCGCATCGCGTCGTCGCTGAAGGATGCGCGCCTGGAGGTGTTTCTCTTCAGCCGCCACATGACGATGCTTGAGCGGGCCCGCCCGGTGGCGGCCTCGCTGGAGGCATTCTTCTCCGGCGGCGGCCGCAAGCCGCTCAAGTTGCGCACTCGCGAGACGGTAAAAAGCTAGCATCCCGGCCTGGGGCCGGGATCCGCGGATTCAAAATCATACCACCGGTTGAGGCGCACCCAACCCCCCTGTAGTACCATGGCCCGAGTGAGAGACCCCGATGGCCCATTTACGAGGGGAAGAGTCAGGTGGTGGCCCCCTCGATCGCAACACTCAACACGAGGTGACTTGCTGAATGCTGGCGCTCGAGGACGTACAGTACGATCCTGAAGATCCCAACCAGGCTTCCAGGATCGCGGGTAAAGTCGTTCAATGTACACGTTGGAAGACCAAGAGTGCGGCTCCGGCCGAGAAAGCGGTTGCCCCCGCGAAGCCCCGTGCCGTGGGTCGGCGCAGACGCAAGCCGGCCAGCGCGCCCAGCGAGCCGATCAATTTCCTGGACATCAACAGCCTCACGGCGTACCTCCAGGAAGTCTACAAGATCCAACTGCTCACCGCCGAGGAAGAGCGCGAGCTGGCCAAGCGCATCAAGAAGGGCGAGAACGCCGCCCGTCGCGCGCTGATTGAAGCCAACCTGCGGCTGGTGATCAGCATCGCCAAGAAGTTCATGGGCCTGGGCCTGACCTTCCAGGACCTGATTCAGGAAGGCAACATCGGCCTGATGGAAGCGGTCGAGAAGTTCGACCACACCCGCGGATGTCGTTTTGCGACCTATGCCACGTGGTGGATCCGCCAGTCGATCATCCGCTCCATCGCCAACCAGGGACGCATGATCCGCCTGCCGGTGCACATCGCCGAGGCGTTCCAGAAGTTCATCCAGCTGCAGGTCAAGCATCTGCAAGAGCACGGCAGGCCGCCCGGACTCGACAGCGTCAGCAAGGTGCTGTTCCCGGTGTGCGGGGACAATGTGCGCCGCAAGCTCTCCAAGAGCCTGAAGTCCGAGTTGAATCAGGACGATCCGCGCGTTGTGGAGAAAATCGGGGAGCTTGAGAACGCCTCCACCGTGCGCCTCAGGGAGATTCTCGCGGTGGCCCAGGAACCGGTGTCCCTGGAGACGCCGCTGGGCGAAGAGGACACCTGCATCGGCGACCTCGTTGCCGCGGCGCAGACGCCGGACGCTCCCGTGATGCGCGTCGAGATGGCCCGCCTGCTGCAGCACCTCAACGAGCGCGAGCGCAAGATTCTGGCCTTCCGCTTCGGCCTGATCGACGGCAACATCCGCACGCTGCAAGAGATCAGCGACGAGTTCGGCATCAGCAAGGAGCGCATCCGACAGAAGGAAGAGGACGCCCTCCGCAAACTGCGCCTCGTGATGACGAAGGGCGACTGGCTGCTGTAGCCGCCGCGCCCGCCGCAAAGAGAAAAGCCCCCGCTGTTACCGGCGAGGGCTTTTTTCTTACGGCGCCGTGATCTCCTTGAGCCGCTTCTCCAATTCACCGGCGGAGGTGCCGCCGGTGATGGTGTCGGCCACCTTCTTGTTCTTGTAGAAGACGAAATACGGAATGCTCTGCACGCCAAACTCCTGGGCGAGCTTTCCGCCGTCGTCAGTGTCGGTGTTGAAGTTGAGGAAGGTGACCTTGCTGGCCCAGTCTTTTTCGAGCCCGTGCACGACGGGCTGCATCGATTTGCACGCCCCTCACCAGGGGGCGCCGAGCTCGACCATCACTGGCTTGCCGGCCTCCAGGGCCGCCGTCAGTTGCGCATAGGTGGCTGCGGCCGCCGTGGGGGCCGCGGTTTGCACCGCGGCCGGGCCCGGGGTGCCCTTGCCGCAGCCCACAGCCAGCAGCAGCAGCACCATCGTTGCGGACATCAGGGAGCGCATCTAGACGGGCGCCTCCGCCTCCGGAACTTCGGCGGTCAGATCCTGATAGGGGGGCAGATCGGGGACTTCTTCCATCTTCTCGTTCTCAGCCATGCG
>VGFD01000508.1 GCA_016868975.1 Armatimonadota bacterium
CCGCCCATAAACTCACGTCGGTTCAGCGTCACAGGTCTACTCTCTGAAGTGGGAATTGAAGTGGAAATCGCCTGATTATAGCCGGGGAAAGCCTTCACGTCTAGACGCCCTTTTCGGCGAGGTGTTCCCGGGGCCGGAAAACCGCGTCGCGGCAGGAAATGCAATTGTTAAGAAATACATTGCAATTTCCTCAACATGGCGGCGACGGTGGGGGACCATCAATCACACAAGGAGTTTTTGATGAGCGGCATACGCTGGCTTCTGGTTACCCTTTCTCTGTGCATCATGCTGGCGACGGCGGTCCTGGCGGACAACGTCCCGACATTCCCCACTGCGTTCGGTCCGGATGCCGTGGTGAAGCCGCTCGCGCGACGTGGCGACGATCCCATGGCCAAGATGACCAAAGAGCTGCAAATCCTGTACGTGCAGTTCACCCGCCCCGGCAAGGCGGACTTCGTCCTCAGCGACGAGGAGCTGTCCAGCCTGTTCGGCATCCGCAAGGGCGATAAGCAGCCCTGGGTGGAGATTGCCCTCCAGGTCGGGAACGGCTTCGACGCAACGCGCGTGGAGGCGGCCGGCGCCAAAGTCCGCACCAGCATCGGAGACCAGGTTTTCGTGGTCGTCCCGGTGGCCGCGCTGGAGCGCGTGGCCCGCGAGCGCACGGTCACCGGCCTCCAGCCGGTGACGGATGTCGAGGATCACGAGACGCTCGCTCTGGTTGATCTTGTCCGGGGATCCGATGCTGGTCGTCACTGAAAACTGCTTTGTCTCACCGGAAGCCAGATTGCCGAGGGTCACCGGGTACGCGGAGTATCCGTTCCCAGAAACGACCGCGTGCCCGGTGACCGCGTCGTAGCTGGAGCCTCCCTGTTCCCAGAACACGAGGGTGACCACCACGTTCTGCAAGTCGCGGCCGCTGTCGTTGCGCACCGCGCAGCGCGCGCGCAGCCTGTCTCCGGCGGTCGGGTCGCGGTCGAGCGATTCGGCGTAGATGTTGATGGGGAAAGGCCCGCTCGGCTGCGGCGTGGTGGGCAGCGGGGGCGCCACCGGGTCGGGCGTGCTCTGGATGCCGCTGCCCGGAGCGTTGGAAAAGTGCGGCTCAGGGCTGGGTGCGGCGCCCGGGGAGCCACCAGCGCCGGGCGTGTGCTGCTGCGGACCGCCCGGAGGCGGCGGCATCTTGCCGGGCTGCGCGCCGTCCGGCGGCGGCATCTTGCCGGGCTGCGCGCCGTCCGGCGGCGGCTTCTGGCCGATCTGCGCGCCGCCTGGCGGGACGTGCGCGGAGGTCTGCCCGGGCGGCGGCATGGTTTCTCCCGAACGCATCACAATGGCGCGACCGTCAGTGACGGTGACCGCCACGGAAAAGGCACGCTCGACCGCCTCCTTGGGAACGTACGCGATTCCCCGCAGCACCCTGACCGGGCACGACACCGGCCGTCGATCCACCAGAACAGTGGCGCCGCTCACCGTGACCGAGGCGCCGAGGGCGCCGCCGACGGTGGCGACCGGCAGCCAGTACTGTCCCTCCATGTGGATGCAGGCCGCGCCGGCGAGGGGCCGACCGTGCACGATGACCTCCCCGGCGCGGGCCGGCGCGGCGAGGATAACCAGTGACACAATCATGAGAGCGAACACGCGCACTAAAACCGTTCTAGCAAATTTTTGGGCGGCGGGTCCCGCGGGGGGTTGGAAGTATACCGTCTGGACGGTATACTTATCCTATGCGCCCGTCGAAACGCCAGGAACTCCTCGAAACGGCCAACCGGATTGTGCATGAGGAAGGCGCGGCGGCGCTCACGCTGGATGCGGTGGCGCGGCGCAGCGCCGTCAGCAAGGGCGGCGTGCTGTATCACTTTCCCACCAAGGAGGCCCTGGTGGCCGCGATGTTGGACGCGCTCGACGAGCGCTTTGAGGCCGCTCTCGCCGAGCGCGCGACGGGGACCGAGCCCGGCCGCTGGCTGCGCGCCTACGTCGACGCCACGCTGGACGAGGAGCAGTACGGCGCGGAAGTGCTGGCCGGGCTGGCCGCCGCCATCGCGGCCAATCCCCGCCTGCTCGATCCGCTGCGGGAGCGCGCCATGGGCTGGCAGCGGAGCGCGGTGGGCGACGGGGTGGATGAGGTCACGGCCACCATCATCCGCCTCGCCGTGGACGGGCTCTGGTTCGCCGACCTGTTCAACCTTGCGCCCCCCGACACAAGCCTGCGCGACCGCGTGCGCCAGGCGCTGCACGACATGAGCGTTCCCCTGAAAGGAGAGGCGCAATGAACGGCTGGTTGCTGCTGGCCTTTGCCATCGTCTTTGAAGTGTGCGGCACGTCGTCGATGAAGTTGTCCCAGGGGTTTACCCGGACGCTTCCCTCGGTGGCGGTGTTCGCGTGCTACTTCTTGAGCCTGACCTCGCTGACGTACGCGCTCAAGCACGTGCAGATCAGCGTGGCCTACGCGATCTGGTCGGGAGTGGGCACCGCGCTGATCACGGTGATCGGCGCCCTGCTGTTCCGCGAGCCCATCGTGGCGATGAAGGCGTTCTCGCTGGCGCTGATTATCGCCGGGGCGATCGGGCTGAACTTCGCGGGCGGGTCGCATTAGCCATCACGAAATCCGGGTTAACCACGCAATGCATGGTAATATTACCCTGCATTGCGTGGTTATCCATGCAGCGCGTGGCAAGAGGTACCGTTGGGAGGAGTTCACATCCCGGACAAGAAGCGGCCACACTCCGGCAACAGTCACGCGGTACAGTCACGCCGTATGATCCGTGATGTGACTTCGACGCCGATCCTGCCGAATGCGCCGAAGACCCGACCGGCTGTGGACGCGCCAGCGTCCGTGCCGACCGACCGCGTGGAGATCAGCACGCCAGTGGCGCTTCCCACGCCGCCTCCGCCGCGCCCCGCGCTCACCGGGGAAGTCGAGCCGGAGAAGGGCAAGCAACTGCCCCACCCGGCCGACCCGATCGTGTGCGACCAGCCGCTCGGGGCGCTGTTCACGCCCGACGCCACCACCTTCCGGGTCTGGGCCCCCACCGCGGACAAACTCACCCTGCGGCTCTACGAGGCTCCCGAGGGCGGAAACCCGCGGCTCATCGAAATGAAGAAGCACCCGCGCGACGGCTCATGGGAAGCCGTCGTGCCCGGCGCCTGTAAGGGGATGTACTACACGTACTCCGCGGCCGGCTCGGATCCCGGGTTCAACCCCTCCATCGAGATCGTGGATCCCTACGCGCGGGCGGTCACCGCTTTCGACGGGCGCGCCATCGTCGTGGACGACCACACCCCCGTGGCGCCCCGCCCGCAATTTCCGGCCCAGGATGCGATCATCTACGAGATGCACATCCGGGACTTCACCATCGATCCGGACAGCAGCGTCCAGCAGCGGGGAAAGTATTCCGGCGTCGCCGAGTCCGGCCGCACACTTTTCGGGCGGCCGGATATTCCGACCGGGCTGGATCACCTCACCGAATTGGGCGTGAACGCGGTGCAGATCATGCCGTTCACCGAATTCGCCAGCGACGAAAAAGCCGATCGATATGGCTGGGGCTACGACGCCATCCACTACAACACGCCGGACGGATGGTACGCCAGCGACCGCACCAACGACAGCCGGGTGCGCGAGAGCAAGCAGATGATCGACGCGCTGCACCGCCGAGGCATCCGCGTCATCATGGACGCGGTCTACAACCACACGGTCGAGGACATCAAGAAGCGCGCCTACTCCTTCGAAGCGCTGGTGCCCGGTTATTATTATCGCCGCCACCTGGACGGCTCGTACTGGAACGGCTCGGCGTGCGGCAACGAGGTGCGCAGCGAGGCGCCCATGGCGCGGCGCTTCATCAAGGACAGCGTGAAGCAATGGGTGACCGATTACCAGGTCGACGGCTTCCGCTTTGACCTGATGGGGCTCATCGATCTGCAGACGATGAAGGAATTGACCCGCGAGCTGCACGCCATCGATCCCAACCTGTTGATTTACGGAGAGCCCTGGGCGGCCGGCGACACCCCCATCGACGTGACCAACAAGGGCAAGCAGCGCGGCCTGGGATTCTCGGTCTTCAACGACCATTTCCGCGACGCCTTGAAAGGATCGGTGTTCGACGCGCGCGACCGCGGCTTCGTGCAGGACGGCAGCCACCGCGACGAGGTGCGCCGGGGCATCCAGGGCTCCATCAACGACTTCGCGGACGCGCCCACCGAGAGCCTCAACTACGTGGAGTGCCACGACAACCACAC
>VGFD01000509.1 GCA_016868975.1 Armatimonadota bacterium
ATCGTCGAGGCCAAATATTCCGTCCTCGCTGCCGCCCGCCGCGGTGTCCAGCGCGTCGAGATTTTCCTGGAGCACTTCGGCGCGCTCGCCAAGAGCATTGTCGGGGTCGCCGCCGTACCCTTCGGGCGCCTCGTCGTCTTCCGGCGAGGAGGACCTCCACGAGGAAAATCCGCGCAGCAGACCGCTGACGCCCTGCTCCGACTCTTCCTCCGGCTGCCCGATTCGGCTTTCCCGCTGCACTTCCGCCGGCTTCTCCGTCCGCTCCAACCGCGCTTTGACGGCGCCCGGACGGCTGGTCCGGGGCGCCTCCTTCGTGGTGCTTTGGGACGCTTTGCGGTCAACGGAACGGGTGGCGCTGGTGTTTTCGGACATGGCTGGAACCTCCGATTTGAATTCCCTCTGGAACCAATCTATGACGCGAGCGTCCCGCGATTCAACGGGTCGGATGTTACCAATGTGTTTGAAACGTAAACAGACTGTTGCACTTTCGCCGAAACTCGCTGCGCGCACTGTTGAGAAATTCCTTTCATGAGATTTTCAGCCCGCCTTGCTACCCTCGTATCAACCGAGATGCGTTTGGGGAGTATACTTGTATGGCCAGTGTCGCCGCGAGCGTGAGCCGCAGCCATATTCATTCGAGCGCGCAGGCGCTGCGCACCGGGATTCTTCGTCACCACGTCATCGAGCCCGAGATGATGCACGATCCGCGGCTCGTCCACCCGTACGACATGCCGCCCGGCTCGAACGAGGTGCTCGCCGAGAACGACGAGTTCATGAAGGTCCTCGACAACTACAAGCAACCCACCGCGGGCGCGATTTACGGCGCCGCCGCGGAAGACGCCAGGGCGCACGGCCTGAAGTCGATGGCCTTCGGACTGGGCGGCGCCCTTCTCGCCCTGGGCGCGGCCGGCGTGGGAATTTTCGCACCCGCACTGGCGCCGGTCAGCACGCTGATCACGGCCGGCGGGTTCGGCGCGCTGGGAATCGGCCTCGCCGTCAAGGAGAACCGCGAGGCCCAGCGCCTGGAGCACTTCAATTCATTGCTCGATGGCTGGGCGCGCAACATCATGGATCCTTCCGACCTGTGCGCGATACCCGACAGCGACGGCGCCGTGCCGTTTGCCTACGTGCAGTATGTGGAAAATCGCATGATCAGCCGGCGTCGCTCGGCCGCGGGGGTTCCTTGAAATGATCATCAACGGACTCGGCAACGCCTTCGTACCTTCCACCCCGCCTGCCAGGCCAGCCCTGGTTGGGACGGACAGCGTCACGCTGGGCACGCCGTCCCTCGGGCTGGGCCTCAAAGACCGCATCAAGTCGATTTTCCGCGGCCGCGATCCCGAGGCGGCCTATATCAACGTCCATAAATTTGGCGCGGACGTCGTGGCCGGCCGCGTGCGCGCCGAGCACGTCGCCGATCGCGCCGAGGAGCTTGGCAAGGACCTCAAAGCCGGCGCCCGCTCCGAAAAGGCTCCGGCGGCTTCCCGAAAGCTTCTTGAAGAGAGCCTCTTCCAGCGCGAAGAGGGCGATTTCGTGAACGCCGAGAGAATCGCCAATTTCCTCCAGGGCCCGGCCGGCCTGCGCAGCGTGGCTCGCGGCGAGCTGTCCATCAACAAGGAGCACGAGTTCGAGATGTCTTTCGCGCCGGGCGGCGGCTTCCGCGGCAGCCGCTCCTACGAGCACGAGGGCCGGACGTTTGGTTTCGGCTACGACATCCTGCAAAAGCCCGGCGCCGGCCCGAGCGATCCGGCGGCGGTGTATTTCCGCTACTCGTGCCCGGGGTTTCTCGGTCTGCAAGTCAAAGGCAACTCGCTGGAGGGCAAGAGTGGCGCGACCTGCCTGTACTTCTTGCCGCGCCTGTCCGATTTCCAGGGCCGCGGAGACAAGAGCGCCGTCGAGGACGTTTCCCTCGTAAAGAAGCAGATCGAGGAGATGGTTTCCTCGCTTGACGCAGCGGCGCCGCTCTCGCTGCAAAATTACTCCTACGGCTACGGCCGCGTGGGCACCACCTGGCATTCCCAGGTGATCACCCGCGGCATTGACAGCCTGCGCGACGAGGACAAGGCCCTGGTCGCGCCGGCCGCGACCGAGTACGCGCTGACGGATATCCTCGGCGTCCGCTGAAAGTCGCTGAAAGCGGGAACGCGCGCGCCCACGGGGAGTACGGCGTCTTCTACTACGCCATCCACGGCCGCACACCTGACTGATTGTTAACATCCTCGGCCTACCGCGCGCGCCGCCGTGCGGCTACCATGCTTGTCGGAGGCAGAGTTTCATGTCCGTCGCACCGCTGGGCGCTACCACCCCCCCGCAACCCAGGAAGCACCTGATCCTGGAGGCGCCGTCCAAGGCCGAGTTCTTCGCGGACACCTTCACCGCCACCGGCGCGGACATCCGCCGCCGGCTGCCCATCATCAACGGCGCGGCCGTGGAAGTCGACCCCGGGCAGGAGGCCGACCTCCGCAAGCAAGCCGCCGCGATGGGCTACCGCGTCTACGAGGACCGCAAAGTGACGGTCCCCGAGGGCGAGGAGCCGGGCCCCGAAGTGGATCTCAACGGCGGCACCTGGGCGCTCGACGCCGGCACCCGCACCATGGGCGCCCGCGAGCTCTGGGACAAGAACATCACCGGCAAGGGCGTGGCCGTTGCGGTCATCGACACCGGCGTGGCGCCCCACAAGGATCTGGCCGGCCGCATCGTGGCCTTCAAGGACTTCACCGCCGCCAACCGCGCCGACGCCTACGACGATCACGGCCACGGCACCCACGTGAGCGGCACCGTGGCGGGAGACGGCAAGGCCAGCAAGGGCTGGCTGAAGGGGATGGCGCCGGAGGCCAACATCGTGGGCGTGAAAGTGCTCGACGGCGGCGGCTCCGGGGAATTCTCCGACGTCATCGCCGGCATCCAGTGGGCGGTGGACAATCGCCAGACGTACAACATCCGCGTGATCAACCTTTCCCTTGGCGCGGCCATCGAGGAGTCCTACAAGGACGATCCGGTGGTGCACGCCATCGACGCCGCGGCTGCCGCGGGCGTCCTCCCGGTGGTGGCGGCCGGCAATTCCGGCCCCTTCCCGGAAACCATCGGCACCCCCGCCAACGCGCCCGACGCGCTCACCGTGGCGGCCCTCGACGACCGCGGCACCCCGTGGACCTGGGACGACCGCATGGCGCTGTTCTCCAGCCGCGGCAACACGGCCATCGACGGCTTGAAGAAGCCCGACGTGGCGGCGCCCGGAGTGGCGATCATGGCCGCCAGGGCCAACAGCGAGGGGTATACCCAGATGAGCGGCACCTCGATGGCCGCGCCGATGGTGGCGGGCGCCGCCGCGCTTCTCTTCCAGGCGCATCCGGAAGCCACGCCGGCCCAGGTGAAGGACGCCTTCATGGGCTCCGCCGACAGCCTGTGGGGATATTCCGAGAAGGCCCAGGGCAAGGGCAGCGTGCGGGTGCCTGACGCGCTCGCGAAACTGGAGTCGTAGGCACGCTCCACTCGTGACGGTTTTAGCCCTCGGGCGCCGGCCAGATCTCGAAGGCGTCGCAGTGCTTCGGGACGAACGCGGAAAAATGGCGGCGGTCCAGTGTTGCCACACGTCGTACGTTGAGCCGTTCCGCGCATGCCATCACACTGGCGTCCACCAGGCCGAAGCGGTTGTCCTGGTATTTCTCAAGGATTTCCAGGGAACGTGCGAGATCCTCTGGCGTGATGGGCTCGGTCTGCAGTTCGCCGTCGACCACCGAGCGCACGAAAGCGATTTCCGCTTTCTCGCCGGCGTGCTTCAGAGCCAGGTACGAAACTTCCGCCAGTACCAGTGCTGGAACGATCAGGGCCTCTGGCTCGTTCTCGAAGAACTTGACCGACTGCGCGTGGTATCTGTCGTCCCTGTCGATAAGCGCGTAGAGTGGCCCGGTGTCCACGATGACCGCCATTACCATCCATCCGCGCGATCGACGCTGCGCTCGAGCAGATCCTCCGCGCGCACGGACACGTCGCGGCGGCCACTGGCTCCCACTCCCGCGCACGATATCCTTCTTCGTGACGTCGGGCGCGAGGCCACGTATTCCCGAAGCGCTTCCTGAACAACTGCTGTGAGAGTCGTCCTGGATTCGTGGGCGATGCGCCTGAGTTCCAGAAGAAGGAATTCATCGGCCAGAATGGTGGTCCGCTTCATGCATATATGTTAGCATATCGCGTTCGACCGCGTCCAGACAATGCCG
>VGFD01000510.1 GCA_016868975.1 Armatimonadota bacterium
CGCGCAGCCCTTGCTGGCGGCCCCGGGCAACACGCCCGAAGCGCGCGCGCCGTTCGAGGTCTTTCAGATGGACCATACCCTCGTGGACCTCATCGTTGTGGATGCCTATCAGCGGCTCCCGATCGGCCGGCCCTACCTCACGATCGCCATTGACGTGTTCAGTCGGTGTATTGCGGGCATGTGCCTGACGCTGGAGCCGCCGTCGGCCACGTCAGTGGGCCTCTGCCTCACCCATGCGGCCATGCATAAACAGGCCTGGTTGGAGCAAATTGGCGCAGACGTCCCGTGGCCCATCGCCGGCAAACCGCACCGCCTCTATGTGGACAATGCCAAGGAATTTCACAGCGAGGCGTTGCGCAAAGGGTGTGAACAGCATGGCATTGCCCTGACGTATCGGCCCGTCGCACGGCCACATTTCGGCGGGATCGTGGAGCGGGTCCTCGGGACCCTGATGGACCTGGTGCATCAGTTGCCGGGGACGACCTTTGCCAATATCCAGGCCCGGGGGACCTACGAGGCGGAGCGGCACGCCGCCCTGACGATGGCCGAATTGGAGACCTGGCTTGCGCTGGCCATTGCGGGCAAATATCATCAGGAGATCCATGCCACGTTGCGGCAGACGCCGCTCCAGCGGTTTCGCACGGCGCTGCCAGTTCCACCCCCCATCGGGGATCCCAAAGCCTTCCTGGTCGATTTTCTGCCCGTGGTGCGGCGGCGCATCCAACGGCGCGGCTTTGTGCTCGACCATATCGCCTATTTCTCGGACGCGCTCCGGCCCTGGATTGCCGCACGCGAGACGGCGCTCCCCTTCCTGATCCGGCGCGACCCCCGGGACTTGAGTCGCATTTGGGTCTTGGAGCCGGGAGCCCACTTTTATCTCGAGGTGCCCTATCTGACCATGCAGCACCCGGCGATCACCCTCTGGGAACACCGGCAGGCGCTCGCCCGGCTCAAAGCCCAGGGGCGCTCCGCGTACGACGAAGTGGCCATTTTTCGTACAGTCACGGAGATGCGGGGCCTGGCCGAGGCCGCCACGCAACAGACCAAAGCCCGCCGACGGCAGCAGGCTCGGCGGGCGAGCGTAGCCCTGCCCGCCCCCCCGCCCGTCCTGTTGCCCCCGGCAGCGGAGGACACCGCGGTCCCCGTCCGCCCCTTCGACGAGATTGAGGAATGGTCATGACCGCGGCGTGGGGGCACGCAGTCCCGGATCTCTCCCATCTGACCGCCATCGCGCAGGCGGCGGCCGGGTTGCCGGACGGAGAGCGTCTGGCCCGTATCCGCGCGGAGCGGTGGATCGGCTATAGTCGGGCGCGCGAGGTTCTCGCCACGTTAGAGGACCTCCTCACGTATCCGGTGCGGCAGCGGATGCCCAACGTGTTGCTCATCGGTCCCACCAATAACGGCAAATCGATGCTCATAGAAAAGTTTCGGCGGGCACATCTGATCGAGCCGGCTCCGCAGGCCGCCGCCGAACGCTCCCCGTGGTGACGATGCAGATGCCCTCCGAGCCCAGCGTGGCGCGCTTTTATGCGCTCCTGCTCACCACCCTCGGCGTGCCGCTGGCCGGCCGTCGCAAGCTCCTGGACTTAGAGGGCATGGCGCTCCGAGTGCTCCGGGCCGTGGGGATGCGCGTCCTCGTGATCGACGAACTGCATAATATGTTGGCGGGGAATAGTCGGGTCCGGCGCGAATTTCTCAACCTGCTGCGTTTTCTCGGCAACGCGTTACGGGTCCCGATCGTCGGCGTGGGGACGCGCGAGGCGTACCTCGCCATCCGGTCGGACGATCAGCTCGAAAACCGCTTCGAGCCGCTGACCCTCCCCCGGTGGCAGGAAGGCCCGGAGTTGATGGCCCTGCTGGCGAGCTACGCCGCGTCCTTGCCGCTCCGGCGGCGCTCGACCCTCGATCAGCCCGCCCTCGCGGCCTACATCCTGGCTCGGACGGAAGGGACCATCGGGGAGATCACGCGGCTCTTGACGCGTGCGGCGGTCGCGGCGATCGAGAGCGGGGAGGAGGCACTGAACCGGCAAACGCTGCTGCTGGCCGACTATGCGTCCCCGTCCGAACGCCGGCGCACGTTCGAGCGCGAGATCCAGTGAGCCGGGCCCCGCGTTTTCCGCTCCGGCCACCGCCGTTGCCCGAGGAAGCGCTCTCCTCGTGGCTCGCCCGCGTGGCGGCCGCGATGGCCGTCGAGACCGAGGAGGTACTGGTGGCGGGGTTGGACATGCCGCCACTGACGGACGACCAACTGGACGTCCACCCGCCCCTGACCCTGCTGACCCGGTTGGCCGCCCGGACGACGGTCCCCGTGGAGGCCCTCCGGGCGATGACGGTCGAGGGCTATGTCCCGTTGCTCCTGGACCGGCTGACGCCGGCCCCGGACCTCATGCCGACCTATACAGGCCAGTATTGGTTCTTCGTGCACCCGGAGCGTCGTGCCCCACAGCGGAGCGCGGCCCTGGTGCCCTGGCAAGCGGGCGGACCGCCACGGCGGTGGGCGTGTCCGCGGTGCTTGCGCGACGACGCGCCCCCCTACCGCCGGCTGTACTGGCGTCTCGCGTGGATGGGGAGTTGCCCGGTGCATGGCGTGCTGTTGGACGAGTGCCCGGGTCTCGTCTGGACGCCCACGCCGGCGACCGTCGCGCACCCGGACTTGCTGTTCCTGGATGGACTCACGTGGCAGGCCGTCACCGCCGGGACGGTCGCGCTCCCCAACGGACGGTGCCTGCATGGCGGCAGTTGGCTGCGGATGGTGCGGGCGATGCTCGAGGAGCTGGGCCTCACGTTGCACGAAGCGCAGCAGGCAGGCCGCACGCTCCGCGCCTTGTGGACCGCCCATGGCCGCGGGTATCGTGCCGGCCTGGGGCGGCCGCAGCCGTTTGAGCAGCACACGCCCGAGCGGCAACGCCTGCTCCTGACGGTCGCCGGGACCGCCCTCCGCCTGCTCTGCACCGGCCAGGTCACGAGCCGGAGCCCGTGGGCCACGTGGTTAGCACCCGTCCAGTATCAGGACGATCTGCTATCCTATCCGCCGTCGGCCAGGAGGGGGTGGGACCACCCGCCGGCCGCGTCGGCCCAACCGTCCCTGGGCGTACTGCTCCAGCAGTGGGTCGAAAGCTGCCGCGCGGACCCCGCCAGTGCCGCGCACATGCGGCAGTGGCTCCTGGCGAACTCCTGGGGCCACCCTGATCCGGTCCCGTATGTCGATCAGCTCCTGACCGAGCTCGGCATTCCGCTGGTCACCGTCGTCACGTCTGCGCCGCTGATCCCCCTTCAGGGGACATAGACTATATGACGTATTATGTGACAAAAGCGAGGGAGCCTGTGCTCTGGGACAGGGTTGTCACGTAACCGACCGTTTACAAGACAAGGGGGTGCGATGCAACTGGGCTACATGCGGGTGTCCAAAACCGACGGGAGTCAGGTGCTTGATCTGCAGCGCGATGCGCTGCTGGCCGCGGGGGTCCAGCCCCAGCAGCTCTATGCAGATCTCGCCTCCGGCCGCCGGGATGACCGCCCCGGCTTGCTGGCGTGCCTGAAGGCGCTGCGGCCGGGGGATGTGCTCGTCGTCTGGACGCTGGACCGGCTCGGGCGTGACCTGCGGCATCTCGTGAATACGGTGCACGAGCTGACAACCCAGGGGATTGGGCTCCAGGTGCTGACGGGGCAGGGGGCCGCCCTGGATACCACGACGGCGACGGGCAAACTGGTCTTCGGGATGTTTGCCGCCCTGGCGGAGTTCGAGCGGGCGCTGATCGCGGAACGGACCCGTGCGGGGCTCGCGGCCGCCCGCGCGCGCGGCCGCACCGGGGGCGCGCCCTTCAAGATGACCCCCGCCAAACTCCGTCTGGCGATGGCCGCCATGGGCCAACCGGACACGCACGTAGGGGCCTTGTGCCAGGAGCTGGGCATCACCCGGCAAACCCTCTATCGGCACGTCAGCCCCCAGGGCGCGTTACGGCCGGACGGCCAGAAACTGCTCGAGGCGCGCGCGGGACGAGCGCGGGGATAGGGCGCCCTGCCCCCGGCGTGCTGCGCCACCTCGGTCTCCGTGTCGATACAGGGGAGATGCTCTATAATAAGAGAAGAGCGCCGACGGCCGGGTGTTACCTTGGGGAGTGAAGGCTACTTCTGAAGTGAGTGAAGGCTACTTCTGAAAATGACAGTACACCTTGCGAGACAT
>VGFD01000511.1 GCA_016868975.1 Armatimonadota bacterium
TGATTGATCAGGGTGAAGTCCGGCATCTGCGCGATGGCCGGCAGCATCCCCTCCCCAGGCTTTTTTCCCCGCAGCGCGGTGGTGGCCCAGGAGCCGATCACGACGACGATCAGCAGCCCGATAACAATAAAAAGGTCACGAAATTTCATGTGCTTACACGCTCCTTGCGTGCCCGTGCCCCAGGAGGCGGAGCAGCTCGGACGGGTCGCTGGACTCCGCCAGCGCGTCGTCCAGAGTGACCACGCGCTGCTCCACGAGGCGCTTGAGCGCGTAGTCCAGTGTCTGCATGCCGATGGCTCCGGAGGAGTGCATCATGCTGACGATCTGGTGCGTCTTGGCCTCGCGGATCAGGTTGCGGATGGCGGGCGTTCCCAGTAAAACTTCAGCTGCGAGCACGCGTCCCATGCCGTCCGCGCGAGGGACCAGCGACTGGGAGATGACGCCCTCCAGCGTCATGGAGAGCTGCAGGCGCACTTGATTTTGCTTGTGCGGCGGAAATACGTCGATCATGCGGTCCACCGCGGTGGCCGCGCCGATGGTGTGCAGGGTAGCCAGCACCAGGTGCCCGGTTTCCGCCGCGGTGATGGTCAGCGAAATGCTCTCCAGGTCGCGCATCTCGCCCACCATGATCACGTCGGGATCCTGGCGGAGCACGTGCTTGAGTGCCTCGGCGAATCCCTTCGTGTCCATCCCCAACTCCCGCTGCCTGACAATCGCCTTCTTGTTGCGATGGACGAACTCGATGGGATCCTCGATGGTGACGATGTGGCACTTGCGCGACTCGTTGATGTGGTCGATCATGGCCGCCAGCGTCGTTGACTTGCCGCTGCCGGTGGGCCCGCAAATGAGGATGAGCCCGCGCGGCTTGCGGCACATCTCAGGGATGATGGCCGGCAACCCCAGCTCCTCCATGGTGAACGGACGCGGCGGAACGGCGCGCAAGACGCACCCGACCGTGCCGCGCTGCATCAGGATGTTGCCGCGGAAGCGGGACACGCCGGGCAGGGAGTACGAAAAATCAAGCTCCCAGCGCTCGTCGAACAGCCGCCGCTGGTAGTCGTTGATCATCGAGTACACCATGCTCTTCAGGTCCTCGGCGGACAGTGCCGTGACGCCCTCCACGGGAAACAACTCGCCGTCGATGCGGACGATGGGCGGCATGCCCACGCAGAGATGAAGGTCCGATGCCGCCACGTCCATCATGTGGAGCAGCAGGTTCTGCATTTGTGCTTTGGCGTCCAAGCTCTACACTCCAGCCTTCGCGCGCAATTTCGCGGTGAGATTGTTGGCCCCGTCGGGCGCGATGACATCCAGCACGGATTGCCGTCGTGCCGCCTCGTAGGCCTCCAGAATTCCACTCTGAATGGCTTCGCTGGCCGCCGCCGCGTCCAGCAGCGCCAGCGTTGGAGACAATCCCCACAGCGGGCTCGTGGCGTGCGCCGCGTCGCCGGCGAAGAGCACGCGCCCTTCCCGCCAGCGGCGCAGCAGCCGCTCGGTCATCGAAAAGTAGCGGAACCGCCCGATCGTTGAAATCTCCGCGGCGATTCCGCGTTCCGTCAGCAGCGCCCGCAACGGCTCGGACTGGTCGAGTGCCTGCCCGTCGTCGTCGTCCCCGAGGGCGACGATCCAGCGGGTGCCGTCGGGCAGGGCGTGGCGGGCCGCCGGGAGCCCGTCGCGGCCCAGGCGGACCTCCAATGCGGGCGGCATGGCGTCGGGCGTATCGGCCACCACCCAGACCTGCTCGCCGGGCACCTCGTCGAGGGGGACCTTCAGGCGCCGCCGCAGCAGGCTGTGCGTGCCGTCGCACGCGATGGCGAAGTCGGCCTCAACGACGTCAACGTCCATGGCGGCGCCGCGGCGGACGTCCACGGTGACGCCGTGCTCGTCTTGTTGCAGGCGGACGTTCTCGGCGTGGTGGCGCACCTCGCCCTCTGGAAATTGTTCGGCGCGCGCGCGCAGCACCGCGGCAAGATCTGCGCACACGCGCAGCCCGGAAACCTCCTCGGCTTGCAGCTCCAGGCTAGGCAGGTCGCAGCCCCAGGCGTGGAGCAGCGCCACACCGTCCGGATGGAGAATGGTCGGGGGATCGTTGCGCGGCGCGTCGCGCTCCACCAGCAGAAAGGAAATCCCCGCGGCGCCCAGCGCGCACGCGCAGGCGAGCCCCGCGGGGCCTCCACCGACGATAACGACGCGCTTTCGGGCCTCCGACATCTCGCGCGTGAGTTTGACGGGACGGGCGCCCTTCCTGCAATGGGATACCGCCCGACCTGCGGCGAAGCGGTCCGGGTGAACGTAGGTGCAATCGTGCTGGCGGCGGGCGCGTCGAGGCGGATGGGGCAACCCAAGGCGCTCATCCGCGCGGGCGGCAGGTCGTTTCTGGAGTGGGTCGTGGACAGTCTCTGCCGCGCGGGAGTGGCACGCATCGTCGTCGTGACGCGGGTCGAGCTGCTTGCCGAAGTGACCGCGCTGGCCGGCCCCGGGCGCGTGCTGGTGAATCCGCGCCCGGAGGAGGGGATGCTCAGCACACTGCGCGTCGGCCTCAACGACCTCCCCCCTGACGCGGACGTGTTGCTGGCGCCCGTGGACCAGCCGGCCTTCCAGCCGGCGAGCGTCCGCCGCCTGCTGGAAGGCCCGCCCGGCAAGATCGTGGTGCCCTCGCACGCCGGCCGCCGCGGACATCCCGCGCTCTATCCCGCCAGTGTGCGCGCCGAGCTGCTCGATCCCGCGCTGGAGGGGGGCGCGCGCGCGGTGCTGCGGCGAGATCCCGCCCGCGTCGTGCACGTCGAGGTGGACGACCCGGGCGTGCTGCTCGACGCGAACCGCCCCGAGGAGCTTCCAGCGCTGGTCGCGTTGCTGGAGCGCCGGGCCGGGCAGGATTCCCCCAGGTGAAGCGGTAACGGCACTTCTCTAACGGCACTTCTCTGGGAGGAGACGCCCTTGCAGACGGTCGGCCCTCGCGCGCAGCCTTCGCCCCACACGCGGCTTGCTCCGGTCGCCCCGCTTCAGGACCTGCTTCACGTGGGCCATTCCGTGCCCCGCCCCGACGCGCCCGACAAGGTGAAGGGCACCGCAAAGTACGTCGACGATCTCAATCTCGCGGGGATGCTGCACGCCCGCGTCGTCCGCTCGCCGCACCCGCGGGCGCGGATCTTGCGGATCGACGCCAGCGCCGCCGAGAAAATCCCCGGCGTGCACGCGGTGCTGACCGCGAAGGATATCCCCGGCGCGAACCTCATCCCCATGATTGCCCAGGACTGGCCGGTGCTGGCCGAGGGCGAGACGCGCCACGTGGGCGAGGGGATCGTGCTGCTCGCGGCCGAGTCCCGCGAGGCGGCGGACGAAGCGGCCGCCCTCGTGCGCGTGGTGTACGAGCCGCTGCCGCCGGTCCTGGACATGGAAGAGGCATTTTCTCGCGGCGATATCATTGCGGAATGGAAAATCAACCGGGGAAACGTGGACGAGGCGTTCGCCGCGCCCGACGCGCGGAGCTTCGAGGCCATCTACCAAACCCCGTATCAAGAGCACGCCTACCTGGAAACCAACGGGATGCTGGCGGTCCCGGACGGCCTCGGGGGAATTGTCGTGTACGGCTCCCTGCAATGCCCCTTCTACGTGCAGAAGAGTGTGGCCAGTGTGCTTGGAATTGGGCAGAATCTGGTGCGCATCGTGCAGGTGGCCACCGGTGGCGGCTTCGGCGGCAAGGAGGACGCGCCCAGCGCGCCGGGCGCCATGTGCGCGCTGCTCGCCTGGAAGACCGGACGCCCGGTAAAATACGTGATGTCCCGTGAAGAGGACATGATCTGCATGTCGAAGCGCCACCCCGGCAAAATCCGTTATAAACTGGCGGTCGGCCCGGAGGGTGACATCCGCGCCGTGGAAATTGATTACTTTCTAAACGGCGGTGCCTACGCGACCCTTTCTCCGGTGGTGCTGTGGCGTGGACTGGTGCACGCGGCCGGGTGCTACAAGGTTCCCAATGCGCGGGTTCGCGCCTGGGCGCTGCGCACCAACACGCTTCCCTGCGGCGCGTTCCGCGGCTTCGGAGAGCCGCAGGTGGCCTTCGCCTGCGAGGCCCACGTGGATTTCGTCGCCGATCAGATCGGGATGGATCCCATCACGTTTCGGCTGCGCAACATGCTGTCCTACGGGGACGAAACAATTACCGGCCACCG
>VGFD01000512.1 GCA_016868975.1 Armatimonadota bacterium
GCCGTTCGAAGACGAGGATCCGTATCGGCAGATGACCTGCCACCTCACCGAACCGCCTCCCCCGCTGCGCGCGCTGCGGCCCGACCTGCCGGCGGGGTTGGAAGCGGCCATCAGCCGCATGCTCGCCAAGGAGCCCGACGCCCGCTTCCCCACCGTGCGCGAGGCCTGGGACGCGCTGGCGGCCGCTGTGTTATAATTTCCTGGCAGTGACACGAAAAAGGGGGCTCGCGCTGGGAACCGTCCTGATGGTGGTGGCGGTGGCCGTCACGGTCGCCTTCACGCTGGCCGGCATGGCGTTCTCCCAGCTAAATCTCGGCAGCCGCAACCACGCCATCCTGTTCGCCAAGAACGCGGCGGAGTCGGCGATCAACGACGCCATCTCGCGCATGCTGGTCAGCAAGATGGATTTCGGCACGAACTCGGCGCACGGTGTTCGCTTCGTGGATCCCAACGGAGCCGTGGGCGTGGTGGCCTTCAACAGCACGAGCACCGAGCGGGTGGGCCTGGAGGATATCCCCATCGCCCGCTCGACGCACAACTGGACGCGCGAGGGCACGAACGCCGCGGTACAGGGTCACAACAGCCGCATCGTGCCGAAAGACGCGGTCCACCTCGTCGGCACCGGAATTTTCGGCGGCGTGGTTCGGCGCATCGAGTGCATCGTGCACTTTCCGAACTTTAATTACGCAATCGCCGCCAACGGCCCGGTCACCGTGCAGAATGCCCTTATCGCGGGCGTGCGCAGGGAAGGCGGGGTAAGAGTCGTCGACGGCGCGATCGTGGTGGACCAGAGTAAGCTTGAAGCCGGCAACATCGTGAGCAACGCGGGAACGACCGCGATCTCGCTTGAGACGGGCACCCGGGTCACCGGCGACGCCCAGGCGCCGGGCCTCATCAACGTGGCGCCCTCCGCGCATATCCAAGGTGAGGTGCGCAGCGGCGCGGACCCGCTGGTGATTCCGGACATCGACATCAACGAATTCGATCCCAGCGAGAACCAGTTCACCCAGACACTGGAGAATGGTTCAGTGGGGACCCGCGTCGAGGGGTACGCGATCGCCGAGGGAGACGTCAACATCCAGGGCGACCTGCGGCTCGAGAACGGGCTGGTGTTCATCAAGGGCAACGCCGTCATCAACGGCGGCGTGGTGGGAACCGGCGCGCTTTTCGTGACCGGCAGCGCGCACCTTCGCGGGGCGAACAACGTCTCCGGCGACGACGGTATCGCGGTGGTGACCGGCGGCGATCTCATCATGCAAGGGGCCGGCCGCGAGGCGTCGTTTCTGCAAGGACTGGTTTACTCCAAGGGGAATTTCGTGGCGAGCCGCGTCACCATTGTGGGCGCCTTCGTGCAGAACAAGGCCGCCGGCTCGTTCGTGGTCAACGACGCGAACGTCATCAGCGCGCCGACCAGGGCGGCCAGTTATGCATTTGCTCCATACGACCGCGCCATCGGCGCGGATTTCGCGGCCTTCGATCCAAATGGAATTCCCATTCCTCCCGAAAGGTTGCAGAGCGTGGCGCGCAACGTCCACGACATCTATTACAGCCCGGAGAACCAGTCCGCTCCGCAGCCGCGGCAGCCGCAGCAGATTCAGCAGGAGATCTTTCAGCCCTCGAGTCCGCAGTACTTGAATCCATCCGGCCTCTCGGGAGACGCGCTGACCGATTATTGTCACACCCACATGATGCTTTCGATTGCAACCCGCAAGATGGGCGACGGAAAGGATCACGTGGTCATCACCATCCGCTTTCACGGTCGAGCAGACGCCGGCCGTGGCGCGGACGGTAGCGATGCCAGTTTGACGCGGGATCTCCTGCCCGGGAGCCCCTGGGCGAACTATCCCACGGAGGGCATTCCGGAGGCCGCCATCAGCATACTCGAGTTCCAGGGGCCAGTGATAAGTCCCGATGGCCACGTGGACGAAGCAGAGCTCGAGCGTCTCTTTGATACCATTGCCCAAGGTCAGGCGGCGCACATGGATTTTCTAAACAAGGACAAAGGAAGTTTTGGCGGGCCATTTTCCACGGCTAATTTAAAGCAGAATCTGCGCCATTTCTTTCAGCTTGCCCGCATGGGTCCCAACGCGAACAAGCCGGTCGCGAATTTCCGCTACGATCCCAACGACTTCCTGTCCCTGGCCGACAAGATGCGCGTGCTGTTCTGGCGGGAGATCCCGTGATCGGACGGCGCGGATTCACCATCCTGGAGACGATATTCGCGGCCCTGCTGCTGGGCATCACCGGCATGGCGCTGCTCAACATCCTGCCCACTTCGGTACTGGCCGAAAAACGCGCCCAGAATCGCATGCAGGCCGACAGCGTTGCGCTCTCGATGCTTGAGGACGCGCGCGTGCAGCCTTTCAACGCGGTGCTTGATCGCGAGAAGGCGGTGGCCGACAATGAGGGGACCGAGTTCAAAGCCCACCAGACGGTGAGCACCGATCCCGCCAATGCCTACCTGAAACGCGTGCGCATCGTCGTGCAGTGGGAGGAAGCCGGCTGGAGCCACGGCGCCCGCGTTCGAGAGGTGACCCTGGAGGGGCTCATTGTCCGTCTCAATCGATAGAGGGGGGTCGGGGCCCCTGGCCACGAGTGGGTTTACCCTCCTGGAGGTAATCCTGGCCGCTGCCCTCGTCCTCATGCTGGGCGCGCTCGCGGTGGGATTTCTCAATCCCAGCCTGCGCGCGCTCTCGCGGGGGAGCACGCGGGCCGACATGCAGCAAGACGCCATGGTGGCGCTTGGCCGGCTGTGCGCCGACCTGCAGGCGACGGCCACCTCAGCCGTGGGACTGCTCAATCCCGAGGCCAGCGGACCGGGTCCGGTGGTCATCTCCCTGGTGCGCGTGGAAACCACCGCGCCGCCCACTGGAGAAGCCCAGTGGGAAACCAGCGTCATCGCCTACGTCTGGGATCGCGCCAGCGAGCGTGTCGTCCGTCGGGTCTTCGCGACCGCGAACCCGGTAATTTCCGGGATGGGCTTGAGCGGCCTGTCGCCGCGCCGCGCGGATGATGCGACGCTGACGCGGATGGCGTCGATGAGCAACCCGGCCGACGACGACGTTCTCGCCTTCGGGGTCAGGCAATTCCGGGTGGCAACCGCGGGCAGCGGAAAATCCTACGTTTCACCGCCGTTCACCATCCGCATCGAGATGGCGCGGGCCGGCAGCCATCGCAACGAGCCGGAGCGCTACGTGATGACCCGCTCGGTGACGACCCGCAATCACGAGTGAGGCTGCTCGCGCTTTTCCTGGTACTCCTTCTGGCGCGCGTGCAGGCCGCCGAGCCGGTGCTGCGCACGGTCACTTTCCACACCGCGCCGGAGGGCGCCGAAGTCACGCTCTTCACCCCCCGGGGCGCGGTGCGCGTCGGTCGGAGCGGCGTGCCCCTGCGTCTGGCGATGCCTGCCTCGACACGGGCGCTCAACGTGTCGTACGAGATGCCCGGACACAAGACGCGGCAAGAGAGCTTCTCGGTGGATTTCTCATCGGACGCGCCCACCGACCTGCCAGTCGTGCGGCTCATCCCCGAGTCTATCTGGGTGGCGGTCGGGGATTTCGCGCGCGCCCAGCGCGGATGGCTCATCGGGCTGACGGCGCTTGCGCTGATGGCCGGCATCGTGGCGCTGAGACGGCGTGCACAGATCGTTTCCGCGCGCGAGCGGAGGCGGCGTCTCGACGGGTACTCGGACGCCGCTGATCCAATGGTCGGCAAGCGCGTGGACCGCTGGCGGCTCACCTCGCGCCTCGGCGAAGGCGGCATGGCCACGGTGTATCGCGCGGTTCCCGATGAGAGCCTTTCCGACGAGGACGCGGTGGCCCTGAAAATTGTCGATCCGGAAATGGCCGCCCGCCCGGATTTCCGACAGCGCTTTGAGCGCGAGATCGACACCTGCCGAGGGCTTGACCATCCCAACATCGTGCGACTGGTCGACTGGGGAACGGCGGAAGGCCTCTACCTGGTGATGGAGCTGGTGCGGGGGCGCACGCTGCGCGAGCGTGTGCGCGGCCCGATGCCGGCCCGCGAAGTTGCGGCGGTCCTCGAGCCGCTCTGTCGCGGGCTCGCCTATGCCCACGCCCGCGGCGTTGTTCACCGGGACCTCAAGCCGGAGAATCTCATGGTTACCGAGCGCGGGCTTCTGAAAATCCTGGATTTCGGGC
>VGFD01000513.1 GCA_016868975.1 Armatimonadota bacterium
CGCGGTCACAGCGATATGCTCGTCCGCCGCGCCGCGTTCCACCAGACGGACGGCTTCGACCCGCGCATCTTCCTGTATGGCGAGGAGCAGGAGTGGGCATGGCGCATCCGGCGCGCCGGCTGGACCGTCGCGTTCGACCCCTCGGTGACCGTGGTGCACCAGCGCGGGGCGTCCGCGCCGGATCGCGACGCGTGGCGCACGCGCCTGGCGCTGGAGGGCGACTGGTACTTCGCGGCGCGACACGGCAGCCGTGCCTTCATCCCCGTGCGCGCCGTCGGCCTCGCTTTCGAAGCGATCGTGTTCGGACTGCGCAACCTGCTGCACCCCGCGCCGTACCTGCAAGATCGCTTCGACGCGGCCTGGCTGGAGCTGCGCGAATGGCTTGGCATCGGGCTCAGAAGGAAGCTCGCCGCGCGAGAGGAAGCCTCTGTGCCCGCCCGGGCCACGGAAGAGCCCGCGAAGACTGCTGGAGGATAGACACCCGTCTTGCCGCAAGCCACCGCCTCCGTCGCCGAGGAGCGCTACCTCGATCTGCTCAAGCAGGTGCTCACCCGCCTGATGTTTGAGGCGCCGGTCGTCCCGATTCAGCCGCGCACGCCGTGGAAGGCCTTCGTGTACGAGCTGGCGCTGCGCCTGGTGCGATTGGGAGGCCGTAGCTGGGACGGCTGGTGCGAACCGTCGTCGCGAAGTATCCACATGCGGGTCTCATCGACGTGGGTGCCAATATTGGAGACACGCTGGCGGTTGCCAGATCGGCCGCTGACATCCCGGTGGTATGCGTCGAGGGAGACCCCCAATGCTTCGCATTTCTCCAACAAAACATCGAGCAGTTCGAGAGGGTGAGCGCCCACAACGTGTTTCTTGGTGAAGAAACCGAGCGCGTTTCAGCGCAGCTTCAGAAGGAGGGATGGAATACCACCATCGTTCCAGGGGACGGCACAAAAAAACTCTCCATCATCCGCTTCGACGAATTCGCCAATACGCTCGAACAACGGGATTCCCTCAAGATCTTGAAGATTGACGCCGAGGGCTACGATACGATAATTCTTCGCGGCGCGGGTGAATTTCTCCGCGACGTGCGTCCGGCGCTCATGTTCGAATACAACAGGCACAACATGCACGCCATTGGTGAAGACGGGCTTGGCACACTCCACTGGCTGGGCGACCTGGGCTACCGCAAGGCCCTGTTTTACGAGCCGAAAGGCCGTCTCTGCCTGTCGTGCGACATTACGGATGCGATTCTGATTCGAGATCTTCACGAGTACGCCGACGGATGGAATGCCGCCATCTCCTATTTCGACATCTGCACGTTCCACCAGAGCGACAACGATATCGCCGAGGTTTTCGTCGCGGACGAAAGGGCTCGCCGCGCGGCGCGCCAGGGGCCATCGACAACCTGATTCTGTGCTGTCCGGGCCCGCCGCGCGGCGCCAGGGGGCCATCGACCGCCCGATCCTGTGCTGCCCAGGCGCGGTCTCAGAGAGGCTTAAGTTCGATACGCGCCGTTGATCGTGACGTAGTCATGCGAGAAATCGCACGTCCAGATGGTGGCCTCCCCAGATCCGCCGCCCAGATCGAGGTGCATCGAGATGTTTTCTTCGGTCAGAATTTCCAGTGCACGGGATTCGTCGAGCGGGAGGGGGCGGCCGTTGTGCAATACCTGCAGATCGCCGAACCAGAGGCTGGCGCGATCGGGGACGAAGGGGACATCGGCGCGGCCGGCGGCGGCTAGCACGCGGCCCCAGTCCGGCACGCATTATGGGCATTGCGAACTCCACCGGGGCTTCAATGACCTGTTCGAAGGGCTGAGCCTGGCCACTCCCGTTGAGGTGGAGAGGTCAAACCTTTCACCTGAGGAGCGACTAGCGAAGTCGCAAGAGATGTTTCAGAAAGCCATGGCGGCTTACAAGAAGGGCCACCTCGAGCCGGCGCTTTTCATGCTGGAGCGGTCCGCGGATCTCAATCGATCGGCCAGGAGGGGGCGGTCCGGTCGCGGCCCGGGCTCAGGACCGTGCCGAGGATCGCCTGGTCCTCCGCGTCGCAGGCCTCGACGGCATCCTCGATGGCGTAAAACGAGTGCGCTCCTGGCGGCCTCCTGGAACCTTCTCCCGCGTCCACGCTGGCACCCTCCTGACGCAGCAGGTTAGCCGCCTGGGAGAAACCCTCCACGGAGCGTCGGAACAGTTGGACGAACGACTCGGCGGATGGCAGCTCTTCCGGGGACAGGCCCTCGGGATACAACGTGCGCTCCACTCCCTGTACGATGGTTCTGGCGAAAGCCGGGGTGGAGGAGTTCGATGGACGCACTGAAGAGCTACAACGCGATTTCGAGCCAGGTTGACCACAGCAAGCCCTGGGACGGGCGGGTCCAGTCGACCATGGTGTCCCTGCAGCAGGAGTCCCGCAAGAACGGTCAGTCGTCCGACCTCCAGTACACGGGCGAGGCCACGCGCACCGAAGGGGACTATCGGGGACAGGGCGTCCACGAGGTCACCCAGGGCTTCTCCGAGGAGCTCAGCAAGGGCGGCGTGCACATCGCGCACAACAAGTTCCAGTCGACGCTGCAGAAGGGCGGCGCCACAGGGCAGGCCGCCGAGGAGAGCTACCGCATGTTCGATGCCGGCACGGGGCAGGCGAAGGACATCGACAGGGACACCTACAACCGGCTGTTCAGCCAGCTGACCGCGGGCAAGGAGCAGTGGTTCGCCCAGAACCGGGTCCAGGAGCAGCAGTAGCCGCTCTGAACAAGGCTGGTCCCGCCAGGGTGTAACGGCCGACGCCGCCCTGGTCACGGCGCGCAACCGCCTACGGGTTGTAGAAGTACTCCGTCTGGTACGTGGAGTTCAGCGTGCGGTACCAGGTGTTGCTGTACTGGCTGCCGTTGGACGCGCGCCAGGTGATCCTGATCGTGTGTGACCTGCCGACGTTGGCCCCCGTGCAGGGCAGGTCGGTGCGGCTGTAGCCGTAATCGGTGTACCACGTGTTGGACCAGCGCTTGCTGTAGTTGCCGTACTCCTGCACTTCGATGCGGTACGGCCAGTAGCGGCTACCGCTGTAATACCAGGCGTAGGCTGCGACGTTCAAGGTGCCGGTGGTCTGAGGCGGGCTCACCACGGGGGACAGCGAGATCAGCACGGAGGTCGTCTGCCCGGTACGGATGGTCACGGTTCCCTGGGCGGTCTTGTAGTTGGTGGCGGACGCCGTCAAGGTGCGCGTTCCAGCCGGGACACTGGCAATCCTGAAGGTACCGTCGGCCGCGCTGGTGGCCGACTGGCCATTGTCGAGTCGGATGGTGGCGCTCCTCAAGGCCACGCCACTCGACGTCTGCACCTTGCCCGACAGCGTGCCGGTGGGCGCTGCGGCGGCGGACTGGCCGACCGTGACCGGCTCAGGCACGACGCGATGCAGGCCAAGATCCAATTCCTCATCGGCGCGCACCCAGCGGGCTCCAAGCCGCGGCAGCGACGTGTCCGCCGTGCCGTCGTTGGTGAGTGGCCCCAGCAGGGAAGCGCCCGTCGTGAGCGTCGTGTTGGCCCAGGCGAGATCCCCGGGAAACGGATTGCCGATCAGCGACCAGCCCGGGGCCAGGGGCACCGTGACGGAGTCCACCTCCTGTGCCACGCCGGTTACGGTGAATTCCAGCGGCGCTTCGGCGTACACGAGCCATCCGAAGCGGGTGTCAACCTCCTGGGGCGCGGCTCCAGCGTCCGCCGTCTTCCAACTGCCACCCTGATGCGACACGATCTGGTGCGTCAAGCCGCGCACAGCGACCAGTCGGGTCAGCGGGAACGACACCGCGCTCCACCCGGCCGGCACGCTGTAGACAATGTCCGCCGTGCCGTCCGCGGTGCCTTGCACGAAAGCGCCGCTCGCCACGACGGGCTGCGGAAGCGCCGGCAAGCCGCTCTCGGCGCGCGCCGAAGGGCCGCCCTGGGGGACCACGCCCGGTGCGCTCGAGACGGGTGCGCTCGCGGACGGGGCTGCTTCATGCATGGTTGCGCCGCCGCCACATCCCGCCAGGATGCAGGCTAGAAGCAGGGCCACAAAAGGAAGAACGACACGTCTCACAGGGATACTCCAGCGAACAAAGGTGGAGGGAGGTTCGCAGACCCACCCCTTTGTCCTC
>VGFD01000514.1 GCA_016868975.1 Armatimonadota bacterium
CCGCTGAGCGTGTTCATCCCGGCCGGCCACCACGAGATCCGCGTATCGAAGGACGACAACTACGTCCCGTTCGAGCAGACCATCACCGCGGCCCCCGGGACCACCATCACCATCCAGGCCACGCTGACCCGCACCGCGGCGTCGCTCTACAAGGACGGCGTGGCCGCGTTCCGCGCGGGCAACTACGCTGAGTCCGAGGCGCTGCTCACCCACGCCAGCCTGGCGCACGGCAAGCGTCCCCACGAGATCGCGTTCTACCTCGGGCTCATCGCGCAGCACTCCGGCCACCACGCCAACGCGGAAAAGCAGATGGTCGCGTTCCTGGCTGTCCAGCCGGGCTCGGCGAGCGGGCAGTACCACCTGGGGGTGCTCCGCCAGGCGGCCGGGCAGGACGCCCTGGCCGCCACCGCCTACAAGAACGCGCTCATCGCGCTTGCTCCGGTGGCCAGCGGCATCATCGGCAGCGCCGGTCCGCCCACCCACGACAACATCGCCCGCCAGCAGCAAGAGGCGCGCCAGCCCGGCAACTACGCGGACCGCATCCAACTCGCCTACCTGCTGGAGCTGAAGGGGAGCGTCCACCAGGCGCGCGACCTCTACCGCGACGTGTTCGAGCGGCTCTGTGCCGCGAACAAGGTGGACCTGACCGGGCCCAGGTCGGTGCAGGTGGACGTGCCGGTCGCCGAGGACATGAAGTCGCTGCCCGCCTTCCCCGCCAACGCAGTCTACGTGACGGCCGGCTCCAGCGCGCAGGTGCAGTCGGCCTGGCAGGCCTATTCTCGTTTAAATCCCGAGATGGCCGGCAAGGCGGTGGTGAGCGCGCCCACCAACAACTGGGTGGCGCTTGTGGCGCGGCCGTTCGATCAGCAAGACCAGGTGACCACCAACAAGGCCTGCAAGGCGCTGTCGAGCGCGCTGAGCACCGACGTGCTGTACCTCCTCGTCACCCCGGACGGCCGCGCGTGGTATTACCTGTGGCGCCGCGGCACGCTGGTGGATCAGTATTGCTCCAATCCCGGCCGCATGGGCGAGGTGGGTTACCAGACACTGCGCGCCTGGGGCGGCAATCCGGCGGTGCTGTCCACCATCTGCCGCGGCACGCCGCTCTCCTCGAAGGGACCCGGTTACGTGACCATTACCGACCTCAACGCCGTGGTGTACTTCTATTATCCCGAGATGCGCATGACGCGGCCCGCGGCGTGGCGAACGGCGTCGACCCTCATGAAGGTGCTGGCCCGACTGATCGGGCTGCCCGGGGTGCCGCTGCAGTTCGCCGCCTCGGCGCAGCAGCCGGGCTGGCGGCAGTTCTGATGTGGATTGACGTGACGGTGCCGGTGCGCGACCACATGGTCGTGTGGCCCGGCGACCCCGACGTCATCGTGGAAACCGTGGCCACCGTGGAACAGGACGGGGTGATGGTGAGCCGGCTCGCCCTGGGAAGTCACACCGGGACGCATATTGACGCGCCGCTGCACTTCCTGGCCGGCACGCGCTCGGTGGATTGTCTGGACGCCGAGAAGCTCATTGGCCCCTGCCGGGTGCTCGATCTGGCGCGGGCCGGCCGGCGCATCCGCCGCGCGGATCTTGAAGCGCACGCGCCGGCCCCCGGGGAGCGCCTGCTCTTCAAGACTGAAAACAAAGACGCGCTGCGCCGCGGGGACTTTGACCAGACGTACGCCGCGCTCGACCTGGAAGCCGCGGAATTTCTGGCGGAGATCGGAGTGGCGCTGGTGGGGATCGATCACCTGTCCATCGAGGGCTTCGGATCCGACGGGCATCCGGTGCACAAGGCCCTGCTCGCGCGTGAGGTCGTGATCCTCGAAGGCCTCGACCTGGTGGACGTGCCGCCCGGCGCCTACGATCTGGTCGCCCTGCCGCTCCGGCTCCAGGGCCTGGACGGCAGCCCGGCGCGGGCTATGCTTCGTCCTCTTTCTTTTTCTTAGGGCGATCCAGGGGCGACACTTCGTAGCTCTCCACCTTGAAAATCGGGTAGACCATCCCGAACCCCATGGCCTCGTTGTCCACCTCGCCGGTGACCTTGATGCGGCGCCCCTCGCCGCATGCGTCCTTACCGGTGCCGTCGAGCTGATACCGTTCCCCGTCGTCCGATTCGAACGCCCAGATGCCGCCTTCCAGCGGATTGAAGAAGATCTTGCCTTCCAGTGTGCGCATGCGTTGATCCCGCCTCTCGTGGGCCTGTTCCAGGGAAATGTCCGTCGGCCCCCCTCCGGGTGGGTGAATTTTTCGGAAGGGGCGGGCCAGTCCCTGCGGAATCTTCGGGGCGTGTTAAGACGCATACTGCTCACCCTGGCCGACCAGAAGTGGATTTACCGCATCATCGTCGGCAACGCCATTTTCCGCCACATGGCCTTCCGCTTCGTGGCCGGCGAGACGCTGCAGGACGCCGTTGAAGCGGCCCGCCGTCTCAATCAAAAGGGGATTTTCAGCACGCTCGACCTGCTCGGCGAAAACGTGAACACCGAGGCCGAGGCGCGCGCCGCGTGCCAGCACTACGTGGACGCCATCGACGCCCTGGGCGATGGCGACGCCAACAACGTCTCCTTGAAGCTCACCCTGATGGGACTCGACATCTCCCACGAGCTGTGCATGGAGAACATGCGGCGCATCCTTGACGCGGCGCGCGCGCGCGACACCTTCGTGCGCATCGACATGGAGGGCACGCCGTACACGCAGGTCACCATCGACATCTTCTCGCGGCTCTGGCAAGAGTACAAAAACGTCGGGATCGTGCTCCAATCCTACCTGTACCGAAGCGAGCAGGACGTCGCGCTGGCCAACGCCATGGGCGCCCGAGTGCGGCTCTGCAAGGGCGCCTACGCCGAGCCGCCGGACCTTGCGTTCCCCAAGAAGTCGGATGTTGACGCCAACTACAACCGGCTCGCCGAGCGCCTCATCCTCGAAGGGAACTACCCGGGGCTGGCCACCCACGACGAGGCCATCATCGAGCACGTGAAGGCCTTCGTGCGCGAGCGGAACATCCCGCTGGATCGCTTCGAGTTCCAGATGTTGTACGGCATCCGCCGGGATCTCCAGGAAGGCCTGGTTTCCGAGGGCTTCCGCGTGCGGGTGTACATCCCGTATGGCAACGCCTGGTATCCGTACTTCATGCGGCGGCTGGCGGAGCGGCCGGCCAACGTGCTGTTCTTCTTGACGAGCCTGTTGGGCCGGTAGGTCTCAGCGGGAAATTCGGAACCCCACTTTCGACTCGCTGACCCGCGGGAAGAAGTTGACTCGCGTGATGAGCGTGTAGGGACAGGTGATCTGGTCCGGCGCGCGGCCGGTCTCGCTTGGCGACACGCGGGGATCAGGCGCGGCGCGAAAAGAGAGCCACTCTTCTCCGACCAGCTCGATGGCCTCCACGTAGTAGCGGCTTCCGTCGCGCAGGTGGAACTCGACCACCGGCGTTTCGGACTTCTTGTCCTCGGCGTACTTGTCGATGAGCTTCGTGAAGTCGCGGGCGAAGAATGAGCGGTTGAACATTGCGGGGCTCCTTCCAGGCGATGCTATACGGGCGGTGCGCGGACTTCCGTGAATGGCGCGGCCCGTCCTCCCACCCAATCGTTCTCCCTTCTCCCACCCTTTCGTTCTCCCACCCATTCGGAGAGGGGACGCGCCGCGGGGCATAGTGAAGGGAACCGCGGCGAGGCCCAGGAATTCTTCCCGGTCCATGGCACGAAACGACAAGCAAGACGCCGACAGCCACTTCAACCAGGCCCTCCAGTGCGAGACCAAGAGCCAGTTTGCCGATGCCGTCCGCGAATACGAGAATTGCATCAAGCGGAACGACAAGCATCCGCGCGCCCACCTCCACCTGGGCCTGCTCATGGCCGGCGCCGAGGAGCTTGACCACGCGCTGAAGGAGTTCCAGCGGGCCCACGAGGTACGCTCGGACGTGGTGGCGCTGATGGACGATCCGGGCATGCGCTCCTATTACCAGCGCAAGATCCCGGAGACCCTGGACGCATTCCACAAGCCCATCACCATCAATCCGGCGAATGCCTACGCGCACTACCGGCTGGGGCTGGCCTGCAAGTTCCTGGGGCGCCTCGAGCAGGCGCTGGGCAGCTTGAAGACCGCGATGGAACTCAATCCCCGGCT
>VGFD01000515.1 GCA_016868975.1 Armatimonadota bacterium
CGGGGGCCCGGCGAGGCGCCTTTTTTTCTTTTTTTTTTTTTTTTTTTTTTTTGGGTAGACGATTTTGTCACGATTTCCATGGCTTTTCTTGATGGTGTTGTCGGTGGTGGTATTGCCAGGGCCGGCGTGGGCGGAAAGCGACTTTGAGGTTTGGAACCAGATGGTCTTCAAGTGGCGCCAGGATCACGGTCAAACCATCTGGCTGATGCAGGACTTGCGCAGCAAGGCCAACGTGTCCGGATTGCGACTGTCCAAGACCAACCTGGGCGCGACTTTCCCTCTGGGGCGCGACGTTGACCTGGGGCCGTTTTTTGCGGTTGTGTGGCAGGAGCCAATCAAGGTCGAGTACCGCCCTTCGGCGCAGCTCCGCGTCCGCTGGGAGGCCCTGAAGACAAAGTGGCACATGCGCCAGATCATCGAGATGCGCATCTTTGAGCATGCGACCCGCTGGCGCTGGCGAAGTCAGTTGAAAGCGGAGTGGTCGCCCTGGTTTGTCAGTGACGAAATCTTTGTTGACTGCCGCTCGATGGAAGTGACACAGAACCGATTTCAGGCCGGCCGCGACTGGAAGATCGGCGGGAACACGACCCTGTCGGCCTGGTACATTCTTGCGTCGGAAAGGTTTGGCGCCCATTGGATCCAGCGCCACGGCCTGGGCACAACGATCACGGTCAACTTCTAGTAGTCTTGAACGCGGTGGCCACCTGTGGATGCACCGGGCCGTTCGACGCCGACATCAGACACTAGCCATGTCGTGGCGCCCGCCGCGCCTGGCCGCACCAGCGCCGCAGCACCGCTTCCACCTCGGCCTCGCGCAGCGGCTTGGCCAGGAAGTCGTCCATGCCGGCGGTTAGACATCGCTCCCGGTCTTCCGGCATCACCGAGGCGGTCATGGCGACGATGGGCACGCGGGGACCTCCAGCCTCCGCCTCGCGACGCATGCGGGTGACCTGGTAGCCGTCGAGCTCCGGCATGGCGCAATCCATCAAGACCAGGTCGTAGGGAAAGCGGGAGAGCATGTCGAGCGCTTCCCACCCGGTGCCGGCCACGTCGACCCTCCAGCCGCGCCGCTTGAGCATTTGTGAGGCGACTACCCCGCTGACGTAGTTGTCCTCGGCGATCAGGGCGCTTGGGGAGGACTCCGGCGCTTCTTCTCCGGGGGCCACGGTCGGGAAGGCCGGGGCCGCCTCGGGCGCGGATCGCGCTTCCCCCCGCTGGAGCCGGCGGCAGGCGCGTCCCAGGGCTTTGAGCAGCATCTCCTGGCGGACGGGCTTGACCAGGCACTCATCGAACCCGGAGGCGCGGAAGGAGGCCTGGTCCTTGCGGTGGTCCCCGGACTTCAGGAGCACCATCGCGATATCCTTCAAGGGCGCGCTCGAGCGGATGACGCGGCCCACCGCCAGCCCGTCCATGCCGGGCATGTCGTAGTCCAACAGCACGACCTGGTAGGGGTCGCCCGCGGCGTGCGCCTCGAACAACCTGGCCACGGCTTCCTCGCCGCTGTTGCACGTGCCGTTGCGCATGCCCCAGGTCAGTACCTGCTCGTGCAGCACGCGGCGGTTGACCTCGTTATCGTCCACCACCAGCACGCGCAGGCCGGTCAGATCCACCATGGGCTTGCCTGTCTCCGGTTCCACCGGGGCGCCCAGCGGAAGGGGAAGTGAAACGGTGAACGTCGACCCTTCGGCCGGCGTGCTGACGACGGTGAGTTGTCCTCCCATCAATTTCACAAGGCGCCGAGAAATCGCCAGACCCAGCCCGCTGCCGCCGAAGCGGCGCGCCGTGGAGGAGTCGGCCTGGGTGAAGCGCTCGAAGATGCGGTCCAGGTCCTCGGCGCGGATGCCGATGCCGGTGTCCTCCACGGACAGGCGCACGAGCGCTTCCGAGGCGTCGCTCTGCGCGGTTTCCACGTTGATCAGGACGTGGCCCTGGCGGGTGAATTTGAGCGCGTTGCCCACCAGGTTGAGAAGCACCTGGCGTACCCTGCCGCTGTCTCCCAAAAAGTGCCGGGCGGCGCCTGGCGCGTACCGCGTGACGAGGTCCACGGCGCCTGCCCGAACGCGCGGGGCGAGCAGCTCGCAGACGTCCTCGATGACCAGCCGCAGGTCGAACATCTCGTGTTCGAGGGTCATCCGGCCGGATTCCATGGCGGAGTAGTCCAGGATGTCGTTGATGACGGCCAGAAGCGCCTCCGCGCTGCCGTAGGCGAGGTGCGCGAGTTCCCTCTGCTCGTCGTCGAGCCGGGTGTCGAGCATCAATCCCAACATGCCCAGCACCCCGTTCATGGGGGTGCGGATCTCGTGGCTCATGACCGCCAGGAACTCACTTTTGGCGCGGTTGGCCACGTCGGCGGCCTCCTTCGCCTGGCGCAGGGCCTCTTCGACTTCCTTCAGGCGGGTGATGTCCTGGTGGCATCCGAGCATGCGGTAGAAGCGGCCGCTGGCGTCCTGGATGGCCTGGCCGCGGCAGATGACCCAGACCCAGTGGCCGTCCGCGTGGCGATAGCGAACGTCGAGGGTGTAGGGGACGCCTTCCTCGATGTGCGTCGTCACCAGGTCCACGGCGGCTTTCTGATCTTCCGGGTGGATGAGGTCCTGCCAGGCGGAGGGATGGTGGGGCTTCTCGGCGGGATCGAGGCCAAACATGAGCCAGAAGCGCGGGCTCATGTATTCGTAGTTGGTGTCAAAGTTCCAGTCCCAGACACCGTCGGTGGCCAGGTCGAGGTGAAGACTTTTGATGCGCAGCTCTTCCTCGAGCTCGCGCACGCGGGCCTTGAGTTGTTGCAGTTCTTCCACGGGTCCGGAAGCGTCCATTGCACCCAATCTCCCCCCTGCGAGGAGGTTCTAGAGCGCGTCGCCGCGTCCCTTCTGCGGGAAGGGGTTGCATGGCCCTGTTTCAGACCTTCGAGCCGTTCGTGGACTTCCACGCTGAGTGCCCCTCGGCGGAACACCGCGCGCCCCAGCTCGGCGTCGCGGCGAAGCTGCAACAAATCGGCAACGGAACGGACACAAACGAGCCCCCAGTTCACCAGATGTTTACAAGCGGGCGGCTTACTTTCGCATATGCTCGGATCATCGCAAGAGGGGAAGACGGATATGGCTGAAGAGACTTCTGGCGTTGGTAAGACCGCCGAAACCCGGCCGCGGCGGGAAACCGCGACCGAAACCCGGAGCAACGTCCCCACGCATCGTGGCAACGGCGCGGCCGCCAGTCGCGCGGACGGAAAGCCGGCCGCCGAGCAGGGCCGTCGCGGCGACGATTTCCAGCGTGACGAGGACGACGACGACGATCGCGGCAACGGCCTGCTGAATGGCATCGTGGGTTTCGCGAAGGACGTGGTCGGGGACGTCGCCCACGAGCAACAGAAAGTCGCCAAACAGCACGGTGAGAAGTGGACGAAGGTGGAGGACGTCGCGGACAACCTGAAGCGCAATCCGGACCTCTCCACGTATTCCTCGAATCAATTGTCGAAATTGTACCTGCTGGGCAAGGCGGATTCCGGGCTGCACGAGCAAATCAAGACCAGCCTGGCGCACACCGTCAACGACGCGAAGAGCCTGGACGAACTGCCTGACGACCCGGCCTTCCAGGCGATGCTCGGAGAAGACATCGTGGAAAACAAGCCCAACCCGCTGGAAACCGTGAAAAATTTTTTCACCGGGGACAAGCCGGAAGACCCGGCCGCGCGCGCCCGCCAGCACCTGCAGGGTCTGGTGGACGGCGCGGTGAGCGGCGGCCTGGACCGCAGTCTGGACGGCAAGGAGGGCGACGGGGGCCTCAAGGAAGGACTCGACGGCTGGACCTCGGACCTGCAGGCGATGGCCCGCCGCAATCCCGCGCTGGGCGGCATGCTGGGCGACTCCGCGACCGCGCTCACCGAGCGCGAGGATACCAACAGCCGCTTCAACGACATCACGCGCGCCGACGACGGAGTTTTTGAAAAGGCCTGGAACGACACCACCGGTTTCCTGGGCGACGGCTTTGATTTCGTGGCCGATCGCATCAGCGACCTGGGCGAGCGCAACGCAAAGATCCCGGGCGGGCTCCTCATGCCCGGCGTGCCGCCGATTCCGGGCGTGCCGCCGATTCCGGGCGTGCCGCCGATTCCGGGCGTG
>VGFD01000516.1 GCA_016868975.1 Armatimonadota bacterium
CGGCCCGGACCCGCCGCGACGCCCGGTCCGCCGGTCTTGCCCTCGCCCGATCGGATGAACGCCTCGCCGTCCACGTAGGCCGGTACCTCTTCGACCCGGCGGATGCCCTGGACGGTTGGCGTTCCCTGTTCCACAAACACCCGCATTTCTCGCGCGGTTGGACACCACGCGCTGACCCGGGTGCGCCCGGCCGCCGCCACCGCCGGCACGCCCCGCGCGCGGGCGAAGCCGCTGTTGAGCGTTGTGCGTCCGGCCGGAAATTCGAGACATAACAGCCGGGTTCGCACGAAGTCCGCCGAAAGATCCGCGTCCACCCGCCCGACAATTTTTGCGTACCATCGCGCGGTGCCGTTGCGCATGACGGTGCGCCGCAACCCCATCGCGCTGCGCTCGCCAAGGGTGAGGGTGGCCCCGTCCCCGAGCTGCACTTTTGCTTCGGAGCCGGGCGGCGCGCGCATGACGACGTCGTCTGAGATGTCGAGCAGATCGGTGAGCGGAGTCCATCGCCCGTCCTGCAGAATTTCCACCGCGCCGCGGGTCACGCACACCGTCGTGCCGCTCGGCGCGTCCTGCGGACCGAGCGCCAGCAGCACCGCCAGGATCACTTCGGTCGCGAGCCGAGTCCCCAGTTCCATAACGATTTCTTAGGCGGCGCGGTCTTGGAGCCCTGGTTGTAGTAGCGGTAATATCCGTAGTAGCCGTAGGGCTCGTCGTCCTCGTCGTCGACGCCGTTAATGACCAGCCCGAGGATTTTCGCGCCGGCCTCCTCCAGGGTCTTCTTGACTTCGCGCTCCTGCTCGCCCCGCCAGCGGCGCGGGTTGATCACCAGGATGACGCCGTCCACCAGCCCCGAGAGCTGCATCCCCTCGGCGAACATGGAAACCGGAGGGCTGTCGATCATGATGCAGTCCGCCTGGGCGGTCAGCTCGGCGAGCACTTCGCGCATGCGGGACCCGCTGACGATATCGGCGGGGCTCATCACGTGCGCGCCGGCTGGAAGAAAGCGCAGCGCGAGCCGGGCCAGCGCTTGCAGTGAACCGGCTGGGCCGTGGTGGACGCGGCCATGGTGTTTCGCGCGCCCGCTGACCTCGACGAGGCCTGGCTGTCGCTTGCGGCCGAGCGTGGGGGCATCGTGGAGATTGGGCGACCGCTCGGCGTCCGAACCTGCGGAGAGTTCCTGGAGACCCAGCGGCGCGCTCTGAAGAACGCGGCACCATCGCTCATGCCGCCGGAGGCGAGCGAGGCGAAAGGCATCTGGGTCGCCCGCGGCGCCCGCGTGCACCCCGGCGCTCGGCTCGTCGGGCCGGTTTTCATCGGTGAGAATTCCGAGGTGGGCGCCGGCTGCGTGCTCGGGCCCAACGTCGCGCTGGGCGCCGACTGCATCCTGGCGCCGGGGTGTCGTCTTGAGAACGCGGCGATTTTCAGCGGAACCTACGTCGGCGACGGCCTGACGCTGTCCGAGGTAGTCGTGGATCGCGGCGTGCTGGTGAATGCCGCTCGTGGCAACGACGTTCTGGTGACCGACGACGGACTGCTCGGGGACATGAGCCGCAGCCGCCTGCGCGTCGGACTGAGCAGCGCGTTTCAACGGATGATCGCATTCGTGTTGATGGCGGCGTCCGCGCCCTGGATCGTGGCGGCTCGGCGTCGGGCCCGGCGAGGCGGGACGGAAGTCATGCGGCTGCCGGCTTCCGCCGAGCACCTGCTGGGCCCCACGTTTACCCTGCGCTGGCCAGAGCAGCGCCGCGGTCCCTTGCACGACGCCTTGCACCGAATTCTTCCCTCGTTGGGCCACGTGGTGGCCGGTCGCATGGACCTGTTCGGCGTGCCGCCCCGCACGCGCCAGGAGGTTCGCGCGCTGCCCCCGGCGCTCCGCGCGATGTACCTGCGCTCGCGCGTCGGGCTCATCTCGGTGCGCGATACGCTGGCCGACGATCCGACGCTGTCGCCAGAGGACGTGCAGGCCGCCGAGGCCGCCTGGTGCGTGGCGCCCTCCCCACGGCGCGAGCTCACCCTGCTCGGCGGATGGCTGCGTACGCTGCGACGGGGGACGTAGGGGGCCCAGGGTCCGGCGTCTGGATGTTAACAAGCCTGCTCGTGACTCGGGGCTCGGAGTGTGAGACACTTCCCCTGAGGAGTCCTGGGCCCGATGGAGTTGCTGCGGGGGTGTTCCGCTTTTCCTGGCCCGGATGGTTGCAGGCCTTTTGAGGGTCAGGGAGGTCGTCTATTACCATGATCGCATCGACGGTCGTTTCACCTTATCTCGCGCAAAATCCCAGCGCGCCGCAGTCAGCGGCGGTGAAGACCGAGCAGCCGGACGTACACACGCCGGCCGACGTCGTCACCACCACGGCGGGCGCTGACGAGCCAACCCATCTCAGCTTTGGGCAGAGAGTCGGCATCGGACTTCTGGCCGGAGTGACCGTGCTTGGAGCGGGCGTTCTCGCGCCCAGCACGGCGCAGGCCCAGACGCGCCACCACTACAGCCACTCACAGGTGTACCACCACGGCGGCCATCACGGCCACCGCAATGACCGCGGCAGCCAGCTCGGCGAAGCCATCGTGGGCGGCATCATCGGCGGCATCATCGGCGGCGCCATCGCCAACGGCGCGGGCATCTACGTACCGCCGCCGGTCTACAACCCGGGCTACGTCGCCTACGGCTGCGACGGCGTGATGCACCACTTCGACGCTTACGGCGACGTGCTGGACTATTCCGGCCACTACCGCCTGGTCCAGGACGCCTGGGGCAACTGCTACCGCATGCCGCCCACGCCGCACTACTGAGTTACGCGTGGAACAATCGCAAGGCCCGGTGTCCGCCGGGCCTTTTTGCGTCGCGCGGATAGGAAGGCGCTTTCAGCCATCGCGGCGTTCCTTGCGGGCGCGTTTGAGTTTGTCCAGCGTGCTTTCACCTTCGGCTGGCGGCTTCTTTTCCGCGGGGGGCGGGGATTTTTCCGGGGGCGTCGGGCGCGGCTCGGCGGGCCGTGGCAGCACTGGCGCGGCCGGGCGGGCGCGTTCCTCCACCTCCCGCTTGCGGACCTTCAGCGCGGCCATGGTCTGCTCCGTTCCCGGGTCCACCTTCGTCTGGCGTTCTCGTCGGAAAAATCCCGAGATCTTCGCCGGCCAGCCCGTCGGCAAGAACACCCGGCGCAGCGCGATGTCCAGCGGGAACAGCAGCAGCGCGACAAGCGCCAGCAGGCTCCAACCGTCGCGGGCCACGCGCTGGCTGGCGCCGACGCGCTCGAACACCTGGTCTGGCCGTGGATTGAAGCGTCCTCCGCTCACTTGGGCGAGACGGTGCATCAGAAATGTGTTGGGCTTCTCGTCCCGATATTCCGGTGAATAAGGGAAAACCAGCCCGAGCTTGCGCTGCTGGCCGCTCGATCGGTCCAGCACCGAGACCACGTACGAGCCCGGCGCGCCGAGCGTGAAATTGCCGCGGTAACGTCCCGGTCCGGTCTGGCGCAATTTTATTTTTTCCACCTTTGCGGACGGATCGACCACCGTGGCTTCCAGGCTCAGGAAATTTCCATCGCCGGCGTCCACCGCCAGATCCACCGCGCCGCCGCGCCGCTCCGTGGAAACCCGCAGCGGAGATTGCTGCATTTCGGAAAACGTCCAGCGCACCGCCTGGGTGAAGAACCCGGCCGCGCCCGGCCACGCCTGCCAGCGGCGCGCCCAGCGGCGGCCGTCGTCGGAGGTGAAGGCCACCGACTTGCCCAGGCCGATGCGCCACGCGGCCAGCAGCGGATCTCCCTGGTGCGTGAGGAGCGGCGTGCGCGCGCTTTCCCGGGTCGTCGTCATCACGTAGCCCCCGAGCGCCGGAATCGACGCGATTCCCCGCAGGATCGGGTGCGGATCGCGCACCGTGGGCACGAACGGCTCCTCCACCATCGCCGACCGCGAGGCCAGCATCGCGTCCCGCGTGAATATCCGCGGCAGCATCGTGCCGTCACGGGTGAAATACGCCATGCCCCCGGCTTTCTTTGCCATGTCGGACATGAACAGCGTATCGGCGTCGGCGCCCACTCCGACGCAGGACACGGTGATGTTGGCCTTCTTGATTTTTTTCACCAGGCCGTCAAAATCCGCCGGCGCGGT
>VGFD01000517.1 GCA_016868975.1 Armatimonadota bacterium
TCTGGCGCGCCGCGCTCGCGCCGGCAAACCCCTCCGGCCAGGACCGCCGGGTCGCGGCAGACGCCATGTCCAAAGAAGCCGCCGCCCAGCAGAAGCTCCGCGAAAACGCGCAGGGTGGGTCGCAGTAGCACACGATCCACGAAAGTTCGGATTCTCCGGACGACAATCCGTGAACCCCGGAGAAGAAATAAATGCGCCCTCCCGGAATTCTGATAGTCGGCGGCGGAATCACCGGGCTGGCGGCTGCTCGCAAGCTGGCGGTCGAGGCCCGCCAGCAGAATCGCCCGCTGGCCGTGGAATTGATCGAATCAGAAAACCGGCTGGGCGGAAAGATCCGCACCGAGCGCGAGGACGGCTACGTCGTGGAAGGCGGGCCCGACGCTTTCATCTCCATCAAGCCGGCCGCCATGGCCCTGTGCCGCACGCTGGGAATTTCCGACCACGTGGTGGGCACCGACCCGCGCCACCAGAAAACATTTATCATCAAGAACGGAAAAATGCTCGCCATCCCGGGCGGAATGACGACGTTCGTCCCCACCGAGATCGCCCCGTTCATCAGTACTCCGCTTCTTTCGTGGTTCGCCAAGGCGCGCATCGGGCTGGAGCCGTTCATCCCTCGCCGCGCCGCCGATGGGGACGTCACCATGGCCGAATTCTTCACCCGCCGCCTCGGCCGGGCCGGCTATGAGTGGCTGGTGGAGCCGCTCCTGGCCGGGATTTACGCCGGTGACGGCCGGGCGCTGGGGCTGGCCGGGACATTTCCGAGATATCTCGAGATGGAGCGCGAGCACGGCAGCCTGCTGCGGGCCGCGTTCGCCGCCAGGGCCGCGGCGGCCAAGGCCCCGCCGCCCAAGGGGCCGCCCGGCCTGTTCTTGAGCATGCGCGACGGCCTGTGCGAGATGGTGGACAGCGTTGCCGCGGCCGCGCGCGAAGCCGGCGTCACGATCTCCACCGGCACGGCGCTGCGCGGGCTGGTCTTTGAAAGTGGCGGGGTGCGCGCTGATCTGGGCGACCGCGCGTGGCAGGGGGACGCGGTGTTGCTCTGCACGCCCGCCTTCGTCAGCGCGGATTTGATCGCGGAGCGGGCACCTGTCGTGGCGGGAATGCTGCGCCGCATCCCCTACGTCTCCACGGTCACCGCGACCTTCGCATTCGACCAGCGCGCGCTGATCGACGCCAGCGGCCGCGCGGTCTCGCTGGACGGCTACGGTTTCGTGGTGCCCCGCCCGGAGCAACGGCAGATCATCGCCTGCACCTGGACCTCCAGCAAGTGGCCGGGCCGCGTGCCGCCCGGCAAGGCGCTGATCCGCTGCTACCTGGGGGGCGCCGGCCATGAGGACGTCCTGCAGCGGGCGGATGACGACCTCGCGGAAGTCGCGCTCGGCGAGGTCCGCAAGATTATGGGGATGTCCGCGAGTCCGGAGCGCGTCTGGCTGCACCGCTGGCCGGACGCCATGCCACAGTACCTGGTGGGCCACCCGGAACGCATTGCCACACTCGGCGAGCGGATCCGGGAGATCCCCGGCCTCCACCTGGCCGGAGCCGCTTACCGCGGCATCGGCATCCCCGACTGCATCCAGGACGGAGAGGCGGCCGCCGCGCGCATCCTTTCTTGATGCTATCGGCCTCAGCAAGAGAGGGCCTTAAACTTAAACGACGGTCAGCTCGATGATGGGGATGCGTCGGGCAGTGGCCCTCTGATAGTCCTCATACTGGCGGAACATCCGCACGAAGCGCGGCCAGAGCCGCTCGTGGACGTCGGGCGATGCCTCGCGCCCCTCGACGTCCGCCGTCCGCCCACGCACTTCCAGGCGGCCGCGCGGGTGGACCTTCATGTTCGACCACCACGCGGGCTCCTGGTCGTTGCCAGCGAAACGTAGTAATGCTCGCCATCCTGCAAGTAGAACAGCGGCCGCGTGATCATGCGGTAGGACTTGCGGCCCTTCGTGGTGAGCAGGCCGACCGGGCAGCCCATCATGCGGCCGCCGATCCACCCGCGGGTGAGCCTGAACAGCCAGACGTGCAGTTTCGAGACGAGCTTCACGGCCTGTTGGGCCCATTTCGGCATCTTCATGCCGGGGTAGTACGCCCGCCGCACCTCCGGCTCCTCGGAAGGCCGCGACGCGCCACGGCGAGAACTTTCCCGCCATGAAGGTCGCCGTCGTCTTCCGCCACCTGCGCCCGCACATTTTGCACAAGGACCCCGCCCTGCTGGTCAGCGGACTGCGCGCCATCGGCCACGACGCGCGCATGATCTGCCCGAACGACTCCAGCGGGGGCGCGCCCTTTCCGGTGCAGACTGCCAGCGACGGGGAGGTCGAGCGAGCGGATTTCTGGCGAGCCCAGGGCCTGGACGCGGCGCTCGTCTACACCTGGATGGGCGGCGCGCGCAAGACGGTGGACGCCCTGGTGGAAGCCGGCGTGCAGGTTGTCTCCAAGGGCGACACGGACGGCCAGATAGGCGTGCCGGTCCACCGCTGGGAAACCTTCAAGCGCATGGTGATTCCCCAGGACGGGCTTTTTGACCGGCTGCGGGCCGCGTGGTTCTGGCTGAAGAAATATTTCTGGTACCACCTTGAGGAGGAGCGCATTCTGGCCACCATGGACCGGGCGGCCGCCACCATTGTCGAGATGGCCTCCGCCCGCGAAGCGCTGGGTAAATTCCTCCGCTATTATCAACGCGAAGACCTGCTCAATAAAATCCACGTGATCCGCAATCCGATCTCGGAAACCGTCCTGGACGCCCCAATTCCAGAAAAACGCCGCCTGGTGGTGGCCATCGCCCGCTGGGAGGAACCCGGCAAGGATTGCCACCTCATGATCAAAACGCTCGACCGATTTCTTACTGGCCGCACCGACACCGACGTGCTGGTGATGGGCTCGGGCGCGCCCGACTGGTGGAATCCGCTGCGCAAGCATCCGAATTTCCGCTATCTCGGCGTGGTTGCCCACGAAGTAGTGCGCGACCACCTGGGGCGCGCGCAGGTCTGCGTGGTCAGCTCCCGCTGGGAGGGCTGCATGCTCGCGGTCCACGAGGCGGTGGCCATGGGCGCCACCATTGCGGGCCCGACGATTCCCGTGTTCTCAAGCATCGTGGGGGAAGGACCCTTCGGCACGCTGAGCCGCTCGCGCCACCCGGCCGCGGTCGCGCTGGCGCTGGAGGCGGAGCTGGACGCCTGGCGCAAGGGGGAGCGCGACCCCGCGGCCATCGCTGCTTACTGGAGGCCGAAGCTGCACCCGACCGAGATCGCCCGCCAGGTGGCGGCGCTGATGGTTTGAGGAGGCAGTTTGATATTTACGGAGTCCCTCCAGGACGGGCGAATTCCACGACGTGCCGCTATCGGTGAAACGCCACGTGATACGTGCGCTCGAGTTTCTCATAGGTTGGGATAAGCACCTTGCGGACCACCTCGTCCAGCGTCGCGTGGGGGCGGTGGAGACGGCGGACCTCTTCAGCCACTTCGCCGATGCGCAGTTTTCCCGCGGAATATTCGTAGACCGCGCGCTCCTCCGAGCGGGTCAGGTAGCGGGCGCGGAACCAGCCGGGGAGCAGCAGGCGGCCGTTCGCGGTGTAGGTTCGCTTCTCGATGGTGCGCATGGGAATCCAGTCGAGCAGATCGTCGGGCGGAATTTCCGCCAACCGCGCAAAGCGGGGGCTTCGTCGCAAGAAATAGTACTCGTGCAGGACGGGAATCTGGGAGAGCACCTTCATGTACCAGATGGTGGGCATGCGGTGGTCGAGCGCCCACTCGAAGTGCATGAAGAGCGCCGTTTCTGGAATTGACTCCCCGAGCTTCCACATCTCCTGGTCGACGCTGGACAGGCCGGATTGTCCGCGTTGGAAAACTGGCTCGGCAAGAAAATGCTGGCATCCTCGCGCGCCATCTGGATGGCCTGCCCCACCGCGTCGTGAATGTCGTGCAGCCTTTCCAGCAGGCGCAATTCGGCCCCGTACGCGCGAATCATGGCGCGGCGCTCGGCGCTCACCGTCTTGGGCAGAAAAATCACCACGCGATACCCGCGCATGGCGCCCACCATGGACAGGCCGATGCCGGTATTTCCGCTGGTCACTTCCAGAATGGTTCCGCCGGGCCGCAGATCGCC
>VGFD01000518.1 GCA_016868975.1 Armatimonadota bacterium
CATTCGGAACGAATAAACATGATCGGACAGGTATTGCGCGGCCGCTACGAGGTGGTCGAGCTGATTGGAGAGGGCGGCATGGCCCGCGTGTACCGCGGCAATGACCGTCGTCTTTCGCGTCCGGTTGTTCTGAAGGTGCTGCGCTCGGACTTCACCTCCGACCCGGAGTTTCTCGAACGGTTCCAGCGTGAGGCCAGCGCCGCGGCTCGCCTCGCCCACGCCAACATCGTAAAGGTGTACGACGTCGACGAGGAAGACGGCGTCCCGTTCATGGTGATGGAATATTATGCGGCCGAGGACGCAAAGCAGATCCTGCGCCGCGAAGGGCGCCTGGAGCCGCGGCGCGCCACCCAGATCGCCATCTCCGTGCTGGACGCGCTCGACTACGCGCACTCCCAGGGAATCATCCACCGCGATCTGAAGCCGCACAATATTTTGATCACCGACCGCGGCGAGGTGAAAATCACCGACTTCGGGATCGCCAAGGCGCTCTCCAGCGACTCTCTGACGCGCACCGGCACCATGGTGGGCTCGGCGCACTATTTCTCGCCGGAGCAGGCGCAGGGGCAGAAAGTGGGCCCCGCCTCCGACATTTATTCGCTGGGCATCGTGTTGTATGAGATGATCTCGGGGCGCGTGCCGTTCACCGGCGACAATCCGGTCACCGTGGGTCTCAAGCACGTGCAGGAGGAGCCGGCCAGCCTGGAGAGCCTGGGCGCGCGCATTTCACCGGCGCTGGAAGACGCGGTGATGAAGGCGCTTCAAAAAAATCCCGGACAGCGCTTCGCGGACGCAAAGTCATTCTCCGCGGCGCTTTCCACGGCCCTCGAGCCGGGCAACGGAGCGTCCCGCATGGCGCCGCAGCCGGTCCCCGCCGCGGCGATCACGACCTCGCTGGACGACACCGTGGTACGCCCCATCGTGCCCACCGCTCAGGCGCCCCGGCCGGGGCCGGTAATCCCGCCGACGGTGCCGTCCTATCCCACGCTGGACCAAGATCCGCCCGTCGTGCCGCCGTCTGTCGAGCCAACCGAGCGAGGGCGCGGCGGATCCTCCACCATGCTGATGGCGGTCATCTTTGTGCTGGTGGCCTCCCTGGCCGGACTGGTGCTGTACACCTACGACCAGATGCAGTACGTGCAGGTGCCGGACTTGCGAGGAATGTCCCAGAACGTGGCCCGCACCCGCCTGGAACAGGCAGGGCTTCGGCTGGTCGTGAAAGAAACTCAATATTTCGAGAACGCGGAGCCGGGCACCGTCATGGAGCAGACCCCGGCCCCGCGCACCCGCGTGCGACCGGGAGACGAAGCCATTTTCGTTGTTCTGAGCAAAGGCAAGCAGACCGTGCAGGTGCCGTCGCTGGCCAACATGGACCGTAACGCGGCGCGGCGCGCGCTCGAGGACCTCGGGCTGCAGCCGCGCTTCGCCGAGCAGTACAGCGAATCGGTACCGCTCGGCCAGGTGATTTCCCAGGATCCGGTGGGCGGGGCGGCGGCGGATCTGCGCGCCCACGTGACGGTCACCATCAGCAAGGGGATGCCGCTGGTGTCGGTGCCCGCGTTGCGCGGGCAAACCCAGGACGCGGCAACCGCCACCGCGGAAAAAGCCGGGCTGAAGGCGGTGCTGCGCTCCACTCGGCCAGATTCGGTGATTCCAAAGGGCGCGGTGGTCGATCAGAAGCCCGAATCCGGATCGAAAATCGCCAAGGGGTCGACCGTTGAAATCATACTTTCCAGCGGCCCGGACAGCCGCACCGTGCCCGACCTGAAAGGGCTCACCCTGGGCGAGGCCCGGGCCCGCGCGGAAGCCGCCGAATTCATTGTTGCGGTGGAGGGCCCGGACGACTATCCCGAGTCGAAGGTGGTAAGCCAGGATCCGCCGGCCGGATCCGACCTTCCAAAAGGCTCGCGGATCCACGTGCAGTTACAGGCCGTGGCGACGCCAGAGGCTCCGTCCGATGAGGTGAAGGTGCCCTCGGTGAAAGGCTTGACGCGGGATTCCGCGCAGATCCTGCTCGAGGGCAACGGACTCCGGCTGGGCACCGTGGAAATCGAAAAGACCAACGACGCGGCGCCGGGCGAGGTGCTGCGCCAATCTCCGGAAGAAGGCGCGACCCTGAAAAAGGGCAGCGGCGTGGATGTCGTCCTCGCGGCGCCCAATGAGTGAGGACCCCAACATGACAACCCATGCGATGCCGTCGCAGGTGCTGCAGCCGCGACCCAATATCATCGTGGTGATCCTGCGCTGGATCCTGCGGCTGATCGTCCCGGTCTTCCTGGTGGCGGTCACCGGCTATTTCGGCGTGGTGCTCGGCACGGCGATCTATCTGCAGTATTTCCATCTGCCCGCCGAGGTGCCGGTGCCGAAAATCATCGGCCGGGACGTGCAGGAGGCGCAGCGCTTGTTGCAGCGCCTGGGGCTCGAGCTCGACATCAGCGAGGCCAAGTTCCAGGAGAAGGTCAAGAAGGACCAGGTGATGGAGCAGGACCCGCATGCCGGCCGCACGGTGCGCGAGGGCCGCAAGGTGGCCGTCGTGGTCAGCCTGGGACCCGAGCAGGTCACCGTTCCGCGCCTCACCGGCCTGGGGATGCGCGACGCCGAGATCGCGCTGTCGAACGCCCGGCTCAACCTCGGAAAAGTGACGCTTTCAGATCGCCGCAAGGGCGATCCCGAGATGGTCATCGATCAGAATCCACGGCCCGGAAAATCGGTGAAAAAGGGCGTGAAGGTGAATATCACCATCAACATGGGGAACGTGGAGATGGTGAAGGTGCCGCGATTTGAAGGAATGATGATCGACAAGGTCCGCGAATCCGCCGGTCAGGCCGGACTCAAACTTGGCTCGGTTCAGTGGATCTTGCACGAGCAGTACAACGCCGGCACCATCATCCGCCAGGATCCGCCGCCCAACAAGGCAGTGCCGCCGGGCACGCCGGTGGAGCTGAAGGTGAGCGCGGGGAACGACTACCGCGTGCACGAGATCCGCCAGAAGCAGGTGACGGTGGTGGCGCCCGACGCGGCTGGACCGCAGGAGATTCGCATCATGGTCATCGATCCAACGGGATCCTACGCGGTGTACCAGGGCACTCATTACGCGGGCGAGCAGGTCAGCGTGCTGGTGACCGGCGTGAACGGCGGCGAGTACGAGACGTATTCCAACGAGAAGCTGCTCCATCGGGATCGCATCTGATGGAAATCCTGGTCGCGCCGTCGCTGCTGTCCGCTGATTTTTCGCGGCTTGCGGACGAGCTGCAGGCGGTCGAAAAAAGCGGCGCGGACATGATCCACTTCGACGTGATGGACGGGCATTTCGTCCCCAACATCACGGTGGGTCCGCCGGTGCTGAAGTCGCTGAAGCCTCACACGAAGCTGCCCTTCGACGTGCACCTGATGATTGAGGACGCCAACGACTATATCCCGTCGTTCGTGAAAGCCGGCGCGGACATCGTGACGGTACACCTGGAGGCCTGCGTGCACCTGCAGCGGACGCTGTGCCACATCCGCGAGCAGGGCGCGAAAGCGGGGGTCGCCTTAAATCCGGCCACGCCGCTGGATCACATCGAATACGTGCTGCCCTATATTGATCTGGTGCTTCTGATGACGGTGAACCCCGGCTTTGGGGGGCAGAAGTTCATTTCCACGGTTGTGCCCAAAATCAAGAGGGCCCGCGAGATGATTGATCTGGCGGGCCTGGACATCATGCTGGAAGTCGACGGCGGCATCGATCCCGAAACCGCGCCCCTGGCCGTCGCGGCCGGCGCCCGCGTGCTGGTGGCGGGCACCGCGGTGTACAAGGCGGAAAACTACGGCGCCGCCATCCGCGCGCTCAAGGGCGCCGAGCAGGCGGTCCAGGGGTTGATTTAGGGAATCCATGACCTGGGACTGGCTGCACCAGACGACCGGACCCTCTCTCGAGCGGCAGCACCAGATTGTGTCGACGCTCGCGATCATCGTTTGCCTCTACCTCCTGCGTCAGATCGCGGTGAGCGCCGCCCTGCGCCACACCGAAGACCCGCGGGGCCGCTACACCTGGAAGAAGTCGCTGACCTACGCGGCCTGGCTGCTGGCGATCATGCTCATCGCGCGAATCTGGCTGGCCGGC
>VGFD01000519.1 GCA_016868975.1 Armatimonadota bacterium
TCGCTGGTCTGCCAGGCGATGGTGCAGCCGAAGTCCAACGATGTGCGGCGTCGGCTGGAGGAAGCATTCGGCGCGTTCGGACTGCCGAAGTACATGCTGAGCGACGGCGGGCCGCCGTTCGGCTCCAGCGGCCTTGGCAGGCTCTCGCGGCTCGGAGTCTGGCTCGTGCGGCTTGGCGTGACGCCGGTGCTCATCGAGCCGGGGCGACCCGATCAGAATGGCCGGCACGAGCGCTTCCACGAGACGTTGAAGGCCGAGACGGCCCAGCCGCCGAGGTCGTCGATCCGGGCGCAGCAGCAGGCGTTCGATCGCTTCCAGGAGACCTACAACCACGAGCGACCGCACGAGGCGCTTGGGATGAAGCCGCCCGGCGAGGTGTACGAGCTGTCCGCGCGGCCGCTGCCAAGCAGCCTGCCTGAGCATCAGTACGCCGACGATCTCGAGCAGCGCAGCGTTCGCTCCGACGGGAGCATCAAGTGGGACGGCGGCACGGTGTTCGTCGGCGAGGCGTTCGCGGGCGAGACGGTTGGACTGCAGGCGTGCGACGAGGGCCTCTGGCACGTGCAGCTCGGGCCGCTGCGCCTGGGCATCCTGCACGAGCGATCGCGCACGATCGTGCCGACGGCGGGCGGTGTCACCCATGTGCCCGGACACGGTGAAGCATGACGATTCGCCGTCTGGCAGCGACGGGCCGTGCGGCGGCCACCCCGCGCGCCCCGCTGGGTTCGGGGGCCGCTCCATCCTCGTCGCTTCGCTACTCGGATTCCGCAGCCCCCGAACCCAGCGGACCCTAGTCCACGGGGCTTCTGGCGGGGAGCGGACTGTTACCGATGTGCTCGGACAGAAGTGTCACCCATGTACCCGGTTGCACAGCACTTCGTCGGATCGAGCTCGGGAAGCGCGTGGTATGGGTCGGCAGGCCGAGCTGAATCGCGCTTGCAGTTGCGTCCGCCAGGTTTCAGGTGTTGCATAGTTGGTTTCGTTCCAGGTCAGGAAAGAGCATGTCCAAGTTTCGGCCCAAGAATCTCCTCGTCGAGCACTCGATTGCGTGGCTGTTCCTGTCGACCTTGAGAGTCGCGGGCGCCAAGGAATCCGTGGCCCGGGCATTCGAGTTGTTGCGCAAGTGGATCGATGCCGCAGGAGCGGCGGAGGAGGCCGGCGACAGGCTCGTCATTGCCATTTTCGATGAATCCAACGACTACATGTCCGCCATGGCGAAGGCCGAGGAAGACATCGAGCAGGAATTACAACTCCATATGAGTCTGCTGCGGGATCACACGAGCAAGCCCTTCAAGCTGGCGCTGATCCAGGACATTGAGGCTATCTTGCCGTCGGGCAAGGCGTGTCCTGAAGCCGCGAAGTTGCTCGTATCCGTCTTCGAAGACCACTTGCAGGTGAATCACGGCCGCCACGCAGGTGAATCCTCTGTGCCTGTTCGATCGATTCCCCAAAGAGGGTGGTCGAATGAGCAGTTGGCTCGGCAGGGCGTGAAAGCTGAAGGGCGCGTCGACACAGAGGTCGAGGGCGAGCAGGGCGAGAGCGATGGGGAGGCGGGGTACGCAGGCCCAGGGAGTGAGAGTTCAGGAGCCTCCGAGTCGTCCACCAAAGCCGTCGGTAACGAGCCGATGCCGCTGCTCTACACGCATGCGGTTGGAGTCCTGTGCCGTTACATGCTGGAGATAAGCGATGATTTCCAGAGCATGGAGGAGGAGTCTCGCATTGTTGTGCCGCTGCTCAGGCAGTGGAACGAATTGGTGGGCCTTGAGAAGGGGGATGCGCTAGCGAAGGCGGCGCTGCAGTCGGTCGATGTCTTGGCGTGGATGGGCCTTATCGGGTCGAGCCCTAAGAGCGTGGTGGCATTCTGTATTGCTATGGTGGCAATTGGGCTCGGTAATGATGCAAAAATCGTTTGCATGAAGACGCTTGACATCGTCGCGAAGCACAAAAAGGAATGGGAGCCGAAGACGGTGCCGATTCTGCGACGGATCGCCTTGGAATTGAAGATACGTCCGCGTGCCGAGAATGCGGGAGCGCTCGATATCGGACTGAGGAGCCTGGAGATTCCTCGGAGCGTCATCGAGGATGCGCGGGCAGCTGTCGACGAAGTCCAGCAGCGGTTATGCGATGGTATGGAATCCCCGCACCAGGCACCGCCCCAAAACAGTGAATCCGACCTGCACACTTCCTTCGTCACTGCCTCGTCCGATCCTGGGCCGGTTCGTCTGCATGCGCAGGCTCGGCCGCGGTTCAACTATGCGATGCATGGAGCCGGCATTCCGCTGATCGGGGCCATCCGGATCGAGAACTGCGGCTCGGAGCCGCTGCGCGATTGCGTACTCAGCGTGAAGGTGCACTGTGGCGCGAGTTCTGAGGACCTCGCGACGCAGGCGCTTCAGCTGGCAGAGGTCCCTGGAAGCGAGTCGCTGACTCTGCGGATCCCTGAACTTCAGTTCGACTCCCGCATCCTCGTCCAGCTGGACGAATCGATCGCCGGAGAGATCGAGCTCGAGGCGCGTGTCGACGAAGAATCGCTGGCGCTGCTGCGGATGCCGATCCGTGTGCTCGCATACAACCAGTGGACCAGCATCGAAGGCATCGAGGAGCTGCTCGCGTGCCACGTGGTGCCAAACCACCCTTCGATCGAGGCGATCCGCGAGGCGAGTTCCCAGGCCTTGCGCGCGAGCACCGGCAGTTCGTCTCAAGAGGGCTACCAGTCAGGAGCAGAGAGAGTTGCCCAGATCACGAAGGCTACCTTCGAAGCGCTGTGGGAGCAACGCATCCGATACAGCAATCCGCCAGCCCACTCCGAGGAGAGTCAGAAGATCCGAACTCCCGATCAGGTTCTGGGTCAGAAGTTCGGCACCTGCCTCGACACGACTTGTCTGATGGCTGCGTGCCTCGAGCAAGCGGGCCTGAACCCGGTGTTGTTCTTGGTGGAAGGCCACGCACTTGTCGGGGTGTGGCTGGATGATCAGTGTGCCGCGCCCAACGCTAGCTATCGGAACGCAGAACAGGTCTTGGCGATGATCGACGGCAAGGCATTGCTGCCTGTCGAGACAACGTTGATCTGCAATGACACCAAGGTCACGTTCGATGCGGCGGTGGCTGAGGGGCGCAAGCGACTCGGCGTGCTCAAGTTCAAGTGCATGATCGACGTCCATCGTGCTCGCCGCAGCGAGGTGCGCCCCCTTCCCTCGCGCATCGTCGAGAACGGCAAGGTCACCGTCGTCCATCAGCAATGGGCTGGTCCAGCGACCACCGTCGTGATGGGTGAGCGCCGCGTGCAGTCCGCGGCGCAGAAGGGTCCGGCGCCCAAGCGCTTCGTCGCGTGGCAGCGAGACCTTCTCGACCTGTCCCTGCGCAATCCGCTGCTAAACATCAAGATCGGCCGCGGCGGCGGCTTGCGTGTGGTGATGCCGGCGGAGGCCGTGCACGATGTGGAGCGTGCGCTCTCGAGCGAGCAGGGCCTCAAGCTCGTTGCCCACGATGAGTTGACGGAACTGCAGAAGGCGAGAGGCGCGCGAGTTGCCGCGCAGATGGCGGCAGACATGCTGCGCTCGGTCTTCCTCGACCACAAAGCCCTGTTCGTCGAAGCCGAGCAAGCCAAGCTCCGCTCTGGCCTTAGCCAATTGATGAACCGGGCGCGCGCAATGGAGGAGCAGTCGGGCACCAACGTGCTCCACCTCAGCCTCGGCAGCGTCGTCTGGACCGATCCAGAGAAGGGCAAGAAGGTCCGCTCCCCGTTGCTCGTCATGCCGGTACGCATCACGTTGCAGGGCCGCGGCAAGCCGCCGTTGATGACAGCCGACGCGACCGGCGGCGGCACCGTCGTCAACCAGTGCCTGCTGCAGAAGCTCGCGCAGTCGTTCCGGCTCGAGGTTCCGAAGGTCGCGAACTGGCGCTCGGATCGTACCGACGGCGACATCCGTCCGGTGCTGCAGGAGATGCGTCAGGCGCTCGCGCGCGAGAACATCCAAGGCGGCGTCGAGGAAGACGCGGCGTTGTGCTTGTTGCACTTCGGCAAGTTCCGGATGTGGAAGGACCTCGACGATCACTGGCCGCAGTTCATGCAGCAGCCTGTGGTCCGGCACTTCGTCGAGA
>VGFD01000520.1 GCA_016868975.1 Armatimonadota bacterium
GAAAGGGCGTTCGCCATCGAGCGGACTCGGCATTCGCCATCGAGCGGATTGGCTGTTCGGATTGGGCGGAATACGCAGGCGGCACGTATCCGTTTGCCTCCAGCACGCAGCGTACGGTGTGCAGGCTCACCTTCAGGCCCTGCCACCGCAACTGGTTACGAATCTGACTTGGCCCCAGGCCGGAATGCGCCCGCCACTCCGACAAGATCCGTTGGTCCCGATCGGCCGCGCGGCTCTCGTCGCTCCCTACCAGGGGACTCTCTGCAGCCTCTCCTCGCGCGTGCAATGCCACCTTGCGCTGCCACTCGTAGATCGTGAAGCGAGAGACACCGTGCTTGCGGGCGGCGACCGTCACGCCTTCCGCCGCGGTGCACTCCAACACTCTTGCTCGCTGCGAGGGAGTGTATGCCTTGGCCACACGCTTGCCCGGCTTCTGCCTGACGGGCAAAGGCGCGCCCGCCACACCCGAAGCGGGCGTGGCGCCGGCCGGCACACTGCCCGCAACCTCACCCGACCCGGCACCCATCTCCGCGGCCGGTACGCTGTGGACAAGCCAACGCGTGATGTTCGCGTACGGAATATTGAACTCGCGACCGGCCGCACGTACACCAATCTCCCGCGCCCTGCTGACCGCTTGCTCTCGGTCTTCCGATGAGTACCGCCGATACGTCTCGCCCATGACCATCCTCCGATTGCCGGCCGCCCCAATTCTGTCTGGAGATAAACGGCCTGATTTGGATGGTCATTGTATGATAATTGCACGTAAGCAAGACGAGCAAGCAGTAATCATCCAGAAGCTTGACGCCGCCGTCGAGGAACTGAACCGAAGGACCGGCGGCGCGAGTTAATTTCAGCTCAAACCGGGTCGTCGCTGACCATGACGTCGTCGAGGTAAATCCCGTCCTTTTCGATGTCCGCGTCGGTGGCCAACCGGAAACGGATCTGGACCGTCTGGCCTTCGTACGCACTCAAGTCGCAGGTGCGGCGGACCCAGGCGCTGTCGCCCATCAGGCGATCGATCTGGGTCCAGGTGGCGCCGCCGTCGGTGGTGACTTCCACGAACACCGAGTCGAAATTATTCTCCACCTCGTAGCGCGTGCTGTAGCTTAATTTCGGGGATTTCAACCAGGACAGATCGATGGGCTTCGTCGTCGCGCTGGTGTTCACCCGCGAGCCGTAATCCGCGCCCGGGCTGTCGGTGAGGACCTTGCTGCCGTCCCGCTCGACAATGCCCCAGCCGGGCTCGAGGGTCCACCCCACCGCGCCGCTCTCCATGTCGTCGCGAAAGGCCATCGGCACGCCCGGCGTGGTGGCTTCCCCGGTTGTCAGCGGAGACGCGTTGCCCACCCGGTCAAGCGCGCGCACCGCAAAATAATACGTGGTGTCCTCCGCTGACGGCAATATCGGAATGCTGGCCGACGCCTCGCTTCCCGCGGCTTGCGGGAACGGCACCGCGGCCACTCTCCGGGCGTCCCGCCAGGAATTTTCATCGGTGATGGGATGAGTGTCATAGCGCAATTCAAAGCGCGCCGCCGTGCCCTCGTCCCCGTCGTCGCCGGGCGCCGTCCAGGCGAGCGCCACCCGATCCGCGGCGACTTCAACCGCGTGCAGCGCCGCTGGAGCACTCGGCGGGATATCGTCCTCAACCAGCGCGCGGGCCAGGTTCAGGCGCCCGCCGCTCACCGATTTCCCCTCCAGCGACGGCGCGCGATCCACCGAGTGGATCAGCCGCGCCTTCACCTGCTCGTTGGTCAGGTCGGGATATTTGCTCAAGATCAGCGCCGCCGCGCCGGCCACGTGCGGCGTGGCCATCGAGGTGCCGCTCTTGCTTCCGTATTCTCCACCCGGCACCGTGGAATAAATTCCGTCACCGGGCGCGGCCACGTCCACCGAGGTGAGGCCGTGATTCGAGAAATATGCGATCTCGTCGGCTGAATTCGTTGCCGCCACGGAGACGATATTGTCCAGGTCGTACGACGCCGGAAACGCCGGGTCTCGATCATTGTCGTTGCTGTCGTTGCCGGCCGCGAATATATGCAGCGCTTTCGTGGCCTGCAGCGCGTCCACCATGGCCTGGCTGTAGCGCCCGCCGCCCCACGAGTTGGAAGTGATCCGGGCACCCATCTTTTCCGCGTACCCAGAGACTCGATGGCGTCGGCGAACGTCCCCGAGCCCCAGTCGCTGAGGAATTTCACCGGCAGCAATTGCGCCTTCCAGTTGACGCCCACCACGCCCTGCCCGTTGTCGCCCACCGCACCGATGGTGCCGGCGCAGTGCGTGCCGTGGCTGTTGTCGTCCATGGGGTCGCCGTCTCGGTTGGCGAAATCCGCCCCGTGGACGTCGTCGACCACGCCGTTGTTGTCGTTGTCGATGCCATCGCCGGGAATTTCCGCGGGGTTGGTGAAAATATTGGCTGCGAGATCCGGGTGGGAGTAGTCAATCCCGCTGTCGATGACGGCCACCAGCGGGCCGCCCTCGCCGGTCGTCGTCTCCCACGCTTCCTCCGCGTGAGCGTTGCGCAATCCCCACAGGCGAGCGTCGAGATCATCGGGCGTGCGCAGGGCGTGCACCACGTAGTTCGGCTCGGCATACACCACGTTGGGATTTCGCGTCAGCGCGCCGATCGCGTCCTCCGCCCCGGAGCCGCTGGCCAGCTTCATCCGATAGAGCGCGCCGCCCATTGCCTTGCGCACCCCTCGGGCAGGGCGAGCGGCCGCGCGGCGACAATCCCCGCGCTGTGCAGCGTTGCGCGGTCCGGCGCGTGGCGGAGCTTGACGAGCAGCTCGTCGGTGTGCTCGGCGGGCTTTTCGCGATCGGTGACCGGGCGAGGCAGCGGCTGGACGGTGACGGAAAGCATGTCGCGAGTATAGCGGAAACAACGAAACAACGCTGCCCGGTGTTACCGGCGTGTAACGACTCCGACGTCGTCGCTCTTGAGCACGGCCAGGATGTTGGTGATCTTCCGCTTCGGGCGGGCCAGCCACTTGCCGCGATAGTACATGCCGCTCGACGAGCCGCCGTCCAGGTTGAGGGCGTACTCGGCGCCCAGCTTGCGCATCATCCGCGCGAGCTGCGACAGGTACACGGGGCGGCTAACCACCACCAGGATCAGCTCGCCGTTGCCGCGGATCCCCACCGCACTGCGCTTGGCCCGGGAGAACAGGCGCGGATCGCGGAAGCCTTCGGCGCGGGGATTGAGCGCAATGCGCCCGCGGTGCACCAGCGTGGGGCCGGATGCGACGCCGAAGGTGTACGGGGACAGGTCCATGCCCGCCAGATCCGCGCCGCGCTTCACGTAATGGCCGCGGCCCGCGCGGTCGACCAGCAGCAGGCTGCCCACAAACCCCTCGTGGACCAGGCGCCCGTCGAACACCATGCTGCCCAGCGTGGTGTAGGTGCGGGGATCGAAGAACGTGCCGTTGATGGCCGCCAGGCAGCCCGTCCCTTTCACCATGGAGGCGAACGTGCGGGCGCGGCGCTTCATGTACAGGGGCGGCTTGCCGGACACCATGGGCTGCACGCGGATGGTGGGGCTCTTGAGGTCGACGACCACCAGGTGGGTCCGAACGCCCGCCACCACCGGGTTCGCGTAGCGCAGATCGGCCGCGAATGCGGGGAGGCCAAGCGCAAGAACCAGCAGCAGCACGGCGGCGAGACGGTGCATTTGAGAAAAATTCTAGATCTGCATTGAACTTCCTTCACCGGATCAAGGGTAACGCCGCACCGCCTCTACCCGCTCGCACTCCGAAAGGTCCAGAACGTAGGCCGTCATTGGCTTTCCGTAGAATCGGAAGGCGCCGGCCTCGACGAATCCCCACGAGCGGAGCTGGCGGACCGCGCCCAAATTGTCCGACTCGGTGGTGATCTTGACCCGCTGGTGCCCCCGCGCGTACAGGTCGTCGAAGAGCACCTTGTTGATGTGCCCGGAGATCCGCTTGCCGCGCAGCTCCGGCTCGAACGAGCAGAAGAGGGACTCGGCCGGCACCCGGGTGAGGAGGCTGCGTCGAAAATAGAATGGGGTGGCCAGCAGGGGGATCAGCACGCCGGGGTCGCGCAGGATGCCCACCAGCGCGGGCCAGATGAGGTGCGGCGCC
>VGFD01000521.1 GCA_016868975.1 Armatimonadota bacterium
CCGCCCCGCACCGCTGCCGGTCACCCGCTTCTCCCCCCTGCCCTACCACCTCGCGCCCGCCCGCATGCGGCTCTGGGTCAAGCGGATCCTGACCCGCCTGGAACCGGCCGATGGGTATCCGACATTTCCCCTCGACAAGTCAGCGGAGACGCTGCGCTGGCTGTGGGCGCGGGGCAACCCCACCGCGCCCTGGCCCGACGGCAAGCGGTACGCGTGGTGCCTGACCCATGACGTGGACACCGCGGCCGGCGTCTCGTGTGTCGAGCGCATCGCCGCCCTGGAGGAAGCCCGCGGCCTGCGCAGCGCGTGGTACTGCGTGGCGCAGGCCGGCACCCTGCCGGACCGCCTGGGGGATCGTCTGCGCGCGGTTGGCCACGAGATCGGGCTGCACGGGGACGTGCACGACAATCGGCTTCCCTACGAGCATCCGCTCCGCATGGCGGAGCGCCTGGTGGCCTGCCGCCCGTTCATGGAGCGGAACTCGGTGGTCGGCTTCCGCTCGCCGTCGCTGTGCCGCTCGCGCCAGCTCTTCCGGGTTCTCGGAGAATTATTCGAATACGACAGCACCGTTCCGCATGCCGATGAGGGGCTGGGATGCGGTGCCGCCTTTCCCTTCCTCATCGGGGATGATCTTGTGGAGCTGCCGCTCACCGTGCCCATGGACGCGAGCCTGCTGTATCGCGACAAGTCGCCGGCCGAGATCCTGGCGGCGTGGAAGCGCCAGCTCGCGTGGATTCGTGCCGTCGGCGGGCTGGCGATGATCACCACTCACGCGGAGCCGCACCTGGGGGGACGTGCGGACCTGATGGCCGTCTACCAGGCGCTGATTGCTGAAATTGATTCGGACACCGAGGCATGGCACGCCCTGCCGCGCGAGGTGGCGCGCTGGTGGAAAAATCATTCAAATTTATCCGAGAATTAGCGCACTACGTTCAAACGTCGCGATTTTCCAGGGGCGCCTTTCATGGCACTTCGCGGGTGCGGGCGGCACAATGGACGGTTTCCATGACCGCTTCGATATCGAACGGCTTGACCAGAAAACCGGCCGCCTCCGGCTTTTCTTCCAGCGGGTAGGCGGTAATCAAGATGACCGGAGTTTCCGGGCGGATTTCCCGCAGCTCCCGGTGCAGCTCGAGGCCGGACATGCCCGGCATGCGGATATCGGTGATCACCAGCAGATATTCCCCATGCCGCAGCCGGGTGAGGGCGACCGCCGCGCGATCCACGGTTTCCACGTTGTAGCCGTCCAGCTCGAGCACGGCTTCCAGCGTGCGGCGGATGACTTCCTCGTCGTCGACCACCAGGATAGGCGCCGCCTCACCGCGCCGCAGGCGCTCCAGTTCGTTCATGCCGCGGCGCGTGGCAGGTACACGGAAAAACGCGTCCCTTCGCCCAGGGTGCTTTCCACCACGATGCGCCCGCCGTGGTCGCGCACGATCCCGTGGGTGATGGACAGGCCGAGTCCGGTGCCCTTGCCGCGCTCGCGCGTGGTGAAGAACGGATCGAATATTCTGGGCAGCACCTCCGGCCCAATTCCGGTGCCGGTGTCGGACACTTCCGGGAGCACTTCATCACTTTTCAGCCGCCCGGCGATGCGAATTTCCCCGCTGCTCCGTCCGGTGCGGTCGATGGCGTCCCGCGCGTTGGCCAGCAGGTTGATGACGACTTCCTCAAGCCGCACGGCGTCGCCCCGCACGGTCGGAAGGGCCGCGTCCAGCGCAACGCTTAGATGCACGCCGTGCGAGCGCAGTTGTTCGTCCATCAGCGTGCGGGCGTCGGCAACCACCAGATCCAACGAAACCAGTCCGTGCTCCGCCGGGGAAGGATGAGAAAACGTGCCAATGTGCCCGATGATGCGCGACATCCGGTGCACCTGCTTTTCGATGAAGGCCGGCGACTCGCCGGCGTTCTCCGGCGTCAAGGTTTCCCTGTCCAGCTTGCGTTGCAGGAGCTGCACGAAGCCCAGAATTCCGGTCAGCGGCTGGTTCAATTCGTGGGCAATCCCCGAAGCGATGGTGCCCAGCGCGGCCAGCTTGCCGGCAAGCACCATTTCAGCCTGCGCGTCCTTCAGGCGCGCAAAGAGCTTCGCGTTCATGACCGAGGCGGCCGCCACCTGCGCGAGCCCGGTGGCCACGTCGACGTCCTCGTCCTCAAAGGCGCCGCCGTCCTTCTTGTTGAGCGCCTCCAGAACGCCGACCACGTGCCCCTGCGCCACCAGCGGCACGCACAACAAGGAACGGGTGGTGAACCCGGACACCTCGTCGAAGCGCCGCGCGTGGCCTGGCTCGGCGGCGCAGTCGCGGATGAGGCGCGGCTCGCCGCTCTCGGCCACGCGCCCCGCAATCCCCTCTCCAAGGCCGACCTCCAGGCCCTGCAAGCGGCGCCCGGCCTCGCCGGTGACCACATCAAAGGAGAGCACCTTGCGCTCCTCGTCGAGCAGCATGATGGACGCCTCGCTGGCGCCGAGCACGTCCCGGCTCACTTCGTTGATGCGCGCCAGCACGGTGTGCAGGTCGAGGCTGGAGGCGAGGTAGGAGCACACGTCAAGCATGGTCTCCAACTGTCGCACGCGGGCCTGCAAGGCTTCCACCGACACGGGCAGGCGCTCGTCCCGCAATTGTCGGATCTGGTGCCAGGTGTCTTGCATGTCGTCTGGCTTCGCGTACCCGTTGGGGAGGTCCCGCCGCCGCCGCGCCGCGAATTTGTCCGTGCTGTGGAACGGATACTCCAGATGCGCTACCGGGTGGTGCGCACGCTCGGCCGAGGGGGCCGCGGCGCGGTGTACCTGTGCGACGACATGCGCCTCGAGGGAAGGCAGTGGGCCGTCAAGCAGATGCAGCAGCCGGAAACCGGCCTTGACGACAAGTTCCGCGAGATGTTCGAGCGCGAGTCGGCCACCCTGTCGCGGATGCGCCATCCGAACCTGCCAGTCGTGGTGGACCACTTCGAAGAGGCCGGCGAGTCGTATCTCGTCATGGAGTACGTGGAGGGCGAGAATCTCGCGGAGTACGTGCGCCGCCGCGGAAACCTTGCCGAGTCAGATGCCTTCGAGCACGGCCAGGTGCTGGCCGAAGTGCTGGCCTACCTGCACGGCCACAATCCACCCATTATTTTCCGCGACTTGAAGCCAGAGAACGTGATGGTCGCCAGCGACGGCACGCTGAAGTTGATCGACTTCGGGATGGCCCGCCGCTTCGTGCCGGGAAAACGCTCCGACACCATGCCATCGGGCTCGGTGGGCTACGCCGCGCCAGAGCAGTGGGAAGACCTCTCGCAAACCGATGAGCGCTCCGATATCTATTCGTGGGCCGCCACCATGGTTCACATGCTGAGCGGCAAGATACCCTCTCCGCAATTTCCGCTCTCGGCACTGCGCGCGCTTCCCGTCGCGATCACCCAGGGTGGCCACGCCCTCATCGCGCGCTGCCTGAAGCCCCGTCCGGAGCATCGTTTTCCCAACGCCATGGCGTTGTACAACGCCATCGAGGTTCATCGGGATTCCTTGAGCCGCGGCGTGCCGGCCGCGCCGGCAAAATCCCACGTCCCCCGAGGCGGGCGACCCCTGGGTGCCACTTCGCCAATTCTTCCCACCTCGCCGTCGGCCCGTGCCATTCCCGGGACACCTGCCGCGCCGGAGAGCGAGACGGTCGACCTGGTGCGCTTCACCGAGATCAAGAAACCAGGGAAGGCGCCCTCGACACCCTCGATCCTGAGATTGTTGCGCAATCGCACCATCATGCGCGCGCTGCGCGTGCCCCTGGCCTTGCTGCTGGTGGCCACGGCCAGTTTTGTGGCAGCGGTGGCTGCCCAGATCCCTCAGGGGAGCCGCGAGCCTCCCCGCCTCGAGGCGCGCCTGGCTGACGGCGGCGGCGTTGCTGCCTACCGGCGGCGCAGCGGCAGCGAGGAAAAGCGGCGCCAGGGCAAGGCGCTCTACGACGCCGGCCGCTGGGCTGAGGCGATCGCCGTGCTTGACGAGGCGGTCACCATGGTGCCGGAAGACGGCGAGGCGGTGGTGCTCAAGGAAAACGCCTACGTGCGCATGAGCGGGGCGCCGTACGTCTTGATTCCGTTTATCGGCACG
>VGFD01000522.1 GCA_016868975.1 Armatimonadota bacterium
TTTTCTGGTTGGTGCCCCCATCAGCTCCACCAGCTCGTCGCGGACGAACTTGATGACGAGCTGCCCGGGCGTCAGACTCTGCCATACGGCCTCGCCGATGGCCTTCTCCTTGACGCGCGCCACGAACTCCTTGACAACTTTGAGGCTGACGTCGGCTTCGAGCAGCGCGCGCTGCACCTCGCGCATGGCGTCGAGCACGTCCTGCTCGGTGAGTTTGCCGCGGCTCCGCAGGGACTTGAAGATCTGTCCCAGCCGCTCGCTGATGGTATCCAGCATCTGGGGGCCTCCTGGAGAATCAGAGGAGAGTATACTTCAGGCGGCTTTGCCCGTCAATCCTCGGTTCTGAAGGGGATGGCGTCCCCGTGCGTGCCTGACACCGCGCAACGTGTCGGCCACGGACACCGCGCACAGTAGCGTGTCAGCCACGGACACCGCGCACAGTGGCGTGTCAGGCACGGACACCGCGCACAGTAGCGTGTCGGCGGCTTGCGCCCGGGTGTGCGTGTGGAATTTCAGACGCGCCAGCCGCTGCTGGGAGTCGGAGGGTGCTTTCGGTGGACGCGACCGCGTCAAGCGGGTGGTGATTTCTAGACGATCATCCGTCAGATCCATCTTAAGAGGAAGTGGGGGCACGTTCTTGAATCGCGTTCGGCGTGTCGCGCCTCTGGTGGATTGCCCTTCTCGTAATCACCGCGCTCCGCGTGTGGGCGGCGGCGGTGTTTCCGTTGCAGGGCACGGAAGCCTATTACTGGATGTGGTCGCAGCATCTTGCGCTGGGATATTACGATCATCCGCCGTTGCTCGCCTGGGCGATTCGCGCGTGCACGGATATTTTCGGGCGCACTGAATTCGCGGTGCGTCTTCCCTCGCTGCTGGGCGGAACGGTGGGGACAGTGCTGGTCTGGTGGCTGGGCGTGCGGATCGGCGGTCCAACGGTCGGCGCGCGGGCCGGGCTGACCGCGCTGCTGGTTCCGTATATGTCGATGGTCACCGTCGTGGCATTTACCGACGGGCCCATGTGGGGATTTTGCGCGTTCTCCATGGTGCTCGCCTGGCAGCAGCGCTGGCTCGCGTCAGGGGTGATGCTGGGCCTGGGATTGTTGACGAAGTTCACCGCCGCGCTGGTCGGTGTCGCGGAGCTGTTGTGGCGCGGTCCGCGGCCGGTGATGCTGGGCTGGGCCTTGCTTGCGGTGGCCGCGGTTTCTCCGTTCTTGTACTGGAATGCGGAAAATAACTGGATTACCTTTGGATTCCAATTACGTTCGCGCCATCACGTGGAGACGATTCTGCAGCCGCTGCGCTTTCTGGAGTTCCTGGGCTTGCAGGCGCTGACCGTCTCCCCGCTGTTGTGGGGATGTCTGCTGAGCGCGGTGGTCTGGGCGTGGCGCCAGAAAGACGAGGCGGGAAGGTTTCTGGGAATTCATTTTGCGGTGCCCATGGCGCCCTTCGTGGCGTTTTCGTTCTTTCACAAGATCGAGCCGCAGTGGCCCTTGATCGCGTATTTCCCGGCGTTCGTGGCGCTCGGGCTGGCCTGCGAGAAGTCCGCGGCTCTGGCCCGCTGGTGGAGGCCGTCGATTGTGCTGGGCGGCGCGTTGACGCTGTTCATGTTGTCGCTGCCGATTTTCCCGCAGACCTTATTCTGGATTTACCGCAATCGGCCGGAGGGCGTGTCCGCGCTGCAGCCGTTTGCGTTCGCGGAAATGGCGCAAGCGGTGGCCAGCGAGGCCGGCGATCGTTTCATCGTGACGCAGGATCACGGGTTTTCCAGCGTGATTACTTTTTACAGCGGGGTGCCAGCGCACTGGTTCTCATACAACCTGCACGGCCGCGAGTTCCTGAACTGGGAAGACTACCCGTCGCTGAAGGGCCGCGACGCGCTGTTCGTGGACTGGTGGAATCCCGAGAAGCGTGAGGGCCGACGCTGGCTGTTGGAGCAAGCCTTTGAGCAGGTGGGCCATCCAAAGCCGCTGCTGATCAAATGGCACGGCCGCCCGGCCCGCACGTTCGAGATCTGGGAGTGCAAGGGCTTCCGGGGAAAACCGCCGGACTACACGATCACACGGCTGCCGTTCAATACGTAATCCCATCGATGGCGTAGTGCCTCACGTAATCGGCGGGAACTTCACGGAATGGCGAAGTGTCGACGGGGTACTTCACGGAATGGCGGAGTGTCGACGAGGACCTTCACGGAATGGCGAAGTGTCGGCGGCAAACTTCACGGGATGGCGAAGTGCCGGCGGCAAACTTCACGGGCTGGCGAAGTGCCGGCGGCAAACTCCACGGAATGGCGAAGTGTCGGCGACTTCGCCATTGGCCTACGCTGGTTCGAGGGCCTTCATCGCCTTGCGGATTTCCAGCGCGGCGAGCGGAAGGTCGTTGTCTTCCAGTGCATCGGCGGCCTTCAGCATGCGGCTCTTGAATTCTTCGTTGACTTCCATTGCCATCTCCTTAGATTTTGAATAAGGTGTCGAAATTGCTGCATATTCGGAAAATATGCGCTCAATTCGTCATCTTGTCGGTTTGAGCTCGTGCCATGTGGGGTCTGGATTGGCCAGCCAGCCGCCGGTAATCAGGTTCCCCTGGTTGTCGCGCCAGGCGCGCTCCGCCCCCGCGGGAATCGAATAGACCTGCCCGGTGTCATCCACCCGATCTTCCCAGCCGAGCATCGCGTTCGACCACTCCTGCGACCAGTCGCTCTGGTAGTTTCCGGCGGCGTTTCGGGCCTGGGCGTGCTCCTGGTGGATCTGCTGGCTGGACCAGTAGGCCCCGGCCACGATGTCCGACGTCTCGGAGAGCGTCTGGGAGATTTGCCGCTGGCGCGCCCAGATGTCCTGCTGAGCGGCCATGGCGCGCGCGTTGTCCCGATCGCGGTTGCCCTGCTCCCAGCCCTGGTTGATTTCGTGGGAGAGGACGATGCCCATGAGAATGGGCTCCACGCGGTCGAAGGAGATTTGAGGCGCGCGCACTCGCGAGGTGGCTTCGGCGATCCACGAGGCGGGGACGCCGGACATGCCGCCGCCCATCCGCGTGACTTCCACGGCGAGGCGCTCGATGACCGGCACGCCGTTCACGGTGTAGGCGACGAGCGCCTCGGCCACAGTGATATCGGCGGACAGCCCGGTCATCATGCGCGCGGCGCACTCCCGCTGAAATTTCACCAGCAGCTCGGGGACGAGGTCGGGCCGCTCGCGGATCCCCAGGAGCTGCATGTCGCGGTGCTCGCTCTGCCAGCGCGGAACGAGCGACTCGGCGATGTAGCGCGGGGCGGGGAGATAAGGGGCGGATTGTCCGCCATACGCGGCGGCCATCATGGCGCTACCGTCGAGGGCCCCGAGGAGCGCGCCGAGCATTCCTCCGCCACCGCCGCCCATCCCCTCGAAGAATTGCTGAAGGTCGGCGAACAGGCGGACCCGCATAAGGCCGTTTGGATCGCCCCAGGCCTCGAAGAAGCCGCGCGGCGCGCCGGAGTCGCGGCGGATGCCGCCGTTGGCGCTCCACGAGGAGGGCACGATGACGCGGAATGCGCCCTCGGACGAATCGACCCAGGGAGCCTTGCGAATCGACGGAACGGGCGCGAACGACGCAAGCACGGTCTGCAACAGCGGCTGCGCGGCCTGCATGTGCTGCGGCGGGCCGCAATACCCTTTGAGAACGGCGGTGGCGCCGCGCGCCTCGACGGTGACTTCGCCCTCGACGGGAACGCCATGGAGAACAGCGCTGGCTTTCAGGTGGGCGCGTCGGTCGTCCATCGGTCCGAGGGGCGTGATCCGCAGGCTGGGGTCGGCCTGCCCGCGGGCGTGGGCCCACTTCGTGGCGAGCGCCTGCGCCGAGGCGTTCGGCGACCTCAGGATTTGCAGGAACGCGCGCAGCGGGCTGGCCGGATGCTCGGCGATGGTGACGGCGCCCGCGTTGGTCTCGACGCGCCACCCGGTCGGGTGGTACACGCGGAACCCGGTCCACGCGTCGCGGTGGTGCACCCACCCGGCGGGCGCCAGAAAGGCGGGCGGCTCGGGCGTGTCGTTGAGGATGGACTCGGAGGCAATGGGAGCGCCGCACCGGTCACAAAACCGCG
>VGFD01000523.1 GCA_016868975.1 Armatimonadota bacterium
CCCACGAAGACCGCGTCGGGGGACAAATTTCCATGAGTGATGCCGCGCTTGTGCGCATCTCCCAGAGCAATCGCCACCTGGCGGATGATGCGGGCGCCCTCGTCAATGGGGCAAGGTCCACCCAGTGCTTGCAGGTAATCGCTCAGCGTGCGCGAGTGGTACTCCTGGACGCAATACACGTAGCCGAAGCGGCGCTCTACGATCTTTTCGCCGCACGCCACCACGCCCAGGAAACGCGGTGCTCCCAGTGACTCCCGCTGGCTCAGCCGACGCAGCAGATCGCGGCGCGCGTCCGGGGTAAGCTCCTGCCAGCGCTTCAGCAGATAGCGACGGCCCGGCCCGCGCGCTTCCACCCAGGTGGCGCGGGGACCGAGCGGGTGCTCGTTGCCCTGCGGTCGCAGCGCTTCGGGATCGAGCGCCGCGCCGGGATCGCGTGCGAAGTAGATGCCGAGCCCGGTGCGGGACAGGACTTCCCCGAGCAACTCCCGCAGGCTGGACATGAATTGCAAAATACGGCCTCCGGTCCAAGGGGCGGCAACAGCCATGCACCAGCATCGTCTGAGCGGCCTGCTTCGACGGGTTAACGCCCTGTCGGGCTTCGAGGCTCACCTCGTGTTGCGGCTTCGACAGGATAAGCGGGGGCCCTCCCGGGCAACTACGCGACGCCGCCGGCCAGGGATTAAAGAAGCTTAACAGAATACCAGGGGTCCCCGATGGCGGGCAGGAGGCGCCGTATCGCGCATCGCCGAATACGCATGGCGATGCGGCCGACGGTTCTCATACCGCGTCAATGGGCTGATTTCGGTTGGACTGGCGCTTTCTCCGACGCGCCGCCGGGCGCGGTAGTCGAGACGAAGCGTATTGGCCGTTCTCGACCGGGACGTGCGAGGACGGGCGTTGGCCGCGGAGAGCACGGAAGGACCAGGCATGAGTCTGTTCAGAAAGAACGATAAGGACGGCAAGTCGCCACTCACCGGATCCAAGGGAACGGTTGAGAACAAGCCCGTTCTCGCTTCCGAAGGTGGCGGCCAGATGCAGCGCAAGGCACCCAGGGCCGGGGCCGGCGCTCCCGTCCCGGAAGGCGCGACCAAGGGCGGCCCTCGTCCCCCCAAGAAGTTTGAGAAGTCACACCTCGGAGAGATCACCGGTCCGCTGGACGAAGCGCTGGACGAAGTTCTGGCGGCGCTTGAGGAGGCTCCGGAGGACGACGATCTCCACATGCGCCGTTACGAGGTGTTGCGCCGCATCGGCGACCGTCGCGAGCTGCAGTCCGCGCTGGAGGAATCCACCCAGGTTACCGGGCGCAGCTTTTACGCTGTGAAGCTGGCCGGGCTGCTTGAGGAAGACGGCGAGTATTCCTCTGCCCTCTCGTGGCGCACGCGCATTGTGGAGATGACCGGGGACGATCCCGATGCGTTCAAGAAACTCGCGGTCGCGCACGTGCGGACGGGCGATTTGAAGGGCGCCGAGCCCGCTTACATGCGGCTGCTGGAGCTCAAGCGCGACGTGGATAGTCCCCTTGGGACCAGCTTTCTGGACGACATGACCGGCCGCGGCCTGCCGCCCGAGACGCGCAGCGGCCTGCAAGCGATGGGCATGCGTATCATTGATGCCGCGCTGGCCACCCGTGCGGGGAGCATTCCCCTGCTGGAGCTGGGCGCACGTCTGGCCGCGCGGGCCGGCGACTACGGCACATCGATCCCCTACTTTCAGCGGCTCATCGACGGTAATCCAGAGCACGCCAACATCCGCAGTTGGAAGGGCGAGCTGCTGCGGGTGCTCGCCCGCGCTGGCATCCCCGAGCACTGGAAGGCGCTCAATGCCGAGCTCATCAGCGACTACGTGGAACACCTCACGGGCAATCGCTCGGACGTGCGTTCGTGGATTACGCTTGCGCGCCTGCAGATGCAGGCGGGTTTCAGTGACGACGCGCTGGCTTCGTTCAAGAGCGCGGTGCGTGCTGATTCGCGTGAGTGGCAGGCGGTGTACGAGCACGGCCGCCTCCTGGTGCGGTTGGGACGGTCAGATGAGGCTATCCGCTGGTACGAGGACATTCTCGATCCGTATGGCGGCGACGCGCCTGAGAAGAAGAGCGTGCGTCGCGCGCTGGAGCGCTCCCTGGCCGAGTTATACTTCAAGATGGGAAGATATCAGGATTCGCTCAACATCTATTCCCGCGAGGAGGAGGCGAACATCCGCTTCATCGCGCCCATCTACGAGGCGGCGGGTTACCTCGATAGGGCCGACGAGCTCTACAAGAAGGCGGCCGCGCAATCCCCGAAGGACGCCAAGGTGCACCAGGCCCTTGCCGAGTACCAGGTGCGGCGTGGCAGTTGGGACGAAGTCGAGCGTTGCGCGCGTGAGGGGCTGGCCTGCTCCAACGCGTACGACGAAGTCCTGGAGGGCCTCTACGTGGCGCTGGCCACGGCCCAGATGAACCGCAAGAACGTGGAGGCAGCGCTGGGCACAATGGAGCAGGCGGTCAAGGAGTCGCCCGACTCGGCCAGCATGCTTTTCCGCAAAGTGAAGCTTACAGTGATGGCGAAAAAACCGAAGGAAGGGCGCGCCCTGGCCGAGCGCGTGCGGGACATGCTGGTGGCCCGGCTGGGCTGCGCGCCGGCGCACAGCGGCTACTGGAGCCTCCTGGGCGATTGCTACTCCCTGCTGGGGAATATCCCTGACGCGGAAAATGCGTACACCACCGCCATCCGTTACGACGCTCAAGACGCGCCCGCGGTGCGCGGTCTCGGCGTGCTGGCCGAGCGCAACCAGGATCTCCCCCGCGCGCTGGACCTCTACAAGCGCTTCGTGACACTGGATCCGCTCAACCTGGCCACGCTTCCCATCAAGCAGAAGATCCAGGAGATCGAGCAGACGCTTGCCCCGCCTGCTGCTGCGACGGCGGAGGCTGAATAACGCAGCACATGGACGGCGCATCGACCAGCCAGGCCCAGCGCGACGCCATTCGCGAGAAGGTGCGCGAGCTGGCCACCATCAGCCTTGACTTGACGAACCTCACCCGCCAGATGGGCGCCGCTGTCAGCACGGTGCAGGTCGGTTTCTTGAAGGATCGGGTGGATTCGCTCACGGCGCAGCAGCGGCGCCTCATCGGGGAAATTGCGGCGAGCTGTCCGGATCCCGAGCTGAAGGCCACCTTCGACGGAGTGGATCGGCGTCTGGAAACCATGCGCGAGCAGGTGAAGGACTGTAAGGAATCCGATGAGTTGGAGACGCTTCGCGCGGAAATCGATCCGCTGGTGGACCAGTGGGCCGAGTTGTTTCAGCAACTGGTGATCGTGACCATCTCCGCGCCGTCCAACCAGAGCGAGGGTTAGCCGGCCGCCACCAGACTCCGCGTGGGAACGACTACTTCTCTGCCCACGATCAGCGTTCCCAGAAAGTCCGCTACTTCTCGGGTGATCTGGCTGGGGGTCGAGGATCCCGAGGTCAAGGCCACCACGCGAACACCTGCGAACCACCCTGGCTGGAGCTCGGTGACATTGTCGATGAGGTGTGCTCGTTTCTTCGCGAGTTCCTCGACCACCTGGACCAGGCGATTGGAATTATTGCTTTTGGTATCGCCCACCACGAGCACCAGATCCGCGTCGCGCGACTGGGCGACCGCGGCTTCCTGGCGGTCGGTGGTGGCCGAGCAGATGTCGTTGTGGATCAGCGCGTACGGATATTTTTCTCGGATTGCCTCGGTGATATTCTCTGTGTCCCACTTGGAGAGCGTGGTCTGGGTGGAAACCGCAATCTTATCGGTGGCCAGCGGAAGGTTGTAGACGTCGTTGATGTTCTCCACCAGATGGACGTGCTCAGGCGCCTCACCGATAACGCCTTCGGGCTCGGGGTGACCCCGGCGTCCGATGTAGATAATCTCGTATCCCTGAGCCACCAGTTTCTTCACCAGTTCGTGGGTGTGGGTCACTTCCGGGCAGGTCGCGTCGATAATGTGCAGGCCGCGCGCCCGCGCGTGTAGCTTCACCAGCGGAGAGACGCCGTGTGCCGTGAAAACGACGGTTCCGGCGGCTACTTGATCGAGCAGCGCAAGCCGGTCGTTCCCG
>VGFD01000524.1 GCA_016868975.1 Armatimonadota bacterium
TGAGCGCCATCAGCACCTGGGTGGGCGGCACCTGCTGGGTGCCCATGGCGGTGCGCAGGAACGACATGGTGATGCTGATGCGGATGAACGAGGTGGTCATCACCAGGATGTAAGGCGCCAGGGAGAGCACCGTCATCAACAGCAGCAGTTGAAGCGGCGTCGCCAGGCCCGGCCCTCCTCCGGCCCCGGTGCTGGTGTTGATGGTGATGTTGGGGATCTGCAGGTCGCCCTGCGCGAAGGCCGCGGAGCCGCAGGCCAGTACCAGCGCGGCCGCGCCCAGGGATCGTCTCACCCACACGTTGCTCAGCACCACGTCACTCCTCCGGCCGATCGCGACGTCCGAACAGGCTGGTCACCTGCTCCTGGAAAGACTGCTGGGAATTTTCACCGGGCCTGGGCGCGGGGTCGTCCGCGGGTCGCGGCACCGCGGTCAGTCCCTGGCTGGGACGCGGCGCCCGCAGGTTGCCGACCGGCTGGCTGGCGCCGGCCTCCAGATCATCCGCATCCAGCTCGGCGAGGGTGCGGATCTGCTGCTCGGACACGCCCAGCAGCAGGACGCGTCCGGCCACGTCCACCAGCAGAAGCGCTTTCTGCGGGCTGATGACGTTGCGCTCCAGCACGCGGATGTAGCGCCTTCGGGCGCCGGTGCCGAAGCCGCCGAAGGTCGACATGCCGCCGGCCTTGGCGTAGAATACCCGCAGGATGAGCCACGCGCCGCCGCACACGACCACCAGCCAGATGAGCGTGACGGAGATCTGGCGGCCCCAGTCGAGCGATTCGCCCTGGGCCAGCCGCAATTCCGGCTCCTCGGCGGCCGCGGACGGCTCTGCCGCGGAGGGCGAGGCCATGGGGGCGGCGGCCTTGCTGGCCGCCCCGCTCACGATATCCGCGTGAGGCTTACCGGCCGGGGAATCCCCCGCCCAGGCCGCCGTCGTCAGCAGGACCGCCAGGACCGCTGCCAGATACCAGTTGCGCACGAAGTGGATCGCCTGCTTTCAAGTGGAGAATTAGCGCGCCATGATCTCTGTGATGCGCACGCCGTAGTTGCCGTCGATTTCCACGACGTCGCCGCGCGCGATGAGCTTGTTGTTGACCAGGATGTCGATGGGCTCGCCGGCCTCTTTTTCGAGCTCGATGATGGAGCCCACGTTGAACTTGAGGATCTCCTTCACCAGCTTGCGGGTCTTGCCAAGCTGCGCCTGGACTTCCAGCGGAACGTCGCGGAGCAGGTCAATGGACGAGGGCGCGCCGCCCACCTCGCTCGCCTCCAGGGTGCCGAACTGCACGCTCTTGGCGATGCCGTGGTCGTCGTGCTGGGAAAAGAGGCTGTCATTCTTCAAATTCTTCGTCTCCTTCACTCAAAACCCGCGCCAGCTTGGCCGCGAGCTTGCCGTCTCGCGTGGTGCCCGGATGGCCCAGGAACTTGGTTTTCTCGTTCACTCGGATGCGCAGGAAGTCGCCGATCGGGGTGTTGAGCTTGATGGTGTCGCCCACCTCAAGATAAAGCAGGTCCTGGAACATCACCTCGGCGCGGCCAAGCTCCACCGAGACTGGCACCTTGGCGGCTTCCAGCCCCCGCGCCCACACCGGGGATGCCTGGCTGGCCGCGCCCGGCGCGGTCTGCCGTTGCAGCAGGTATTCGTCGAAGGACGCCTTGGGCACCACCGGCTTGAGGTGGCGGAACGGGATGCACAGCTCGAGGGTACCGTTGGACTGCGCGATGCTGGCGTGGAAGGTGATGACCACCATCACCTCGCTGGGTGGGGAGATGTGCACGGCCAGCGGGTTGAACTCCAGCGTGGAAAATTGCGGCTTGAACTCCTGCACTTCGCGCCACGCCTCGGAGTAGGCCTCCAGCAGGCGGATGACCGGCTTTTGCAGCACCGCGCGCTCGAGATCCGTGAAGTAGCGGACTTCGTCGAGCGGCACGCCGCGCCCGCCCATCAGCCGGTCGATCAGGCCGAAGGCCAGTTCGTACTCCACGCTGAGGATGCCGCGGTGCTCGTTGTCGAGCTTGAAGACCACCAGCGCCGTGGGGTCGGGCAGCGAGTTGAGGTACTTCTGGTAGGGCTGCAACTTCACCGAGTGGCGGTCGAGGTCCACCCGTGTCTGCAGCAGCGGCGCCAGGCGCGTGATGCTCTGCTCGGAGAACGTGTCGAAGACCCGCTCGATGAACTTGTTCTGGTCCGGAGAGAACTTCTCCGTCTGCTTGAAGTCATAGCGATCCGCCATGGCATAGCGGCGCACGGAAGCGGAGCTTTCCTGCGTCAGCCGCATGACCTGATCAAAAGATCCGCCGGAGTCGTCCCGCAACCGTTTTCCTCCATTGAATGCGCGTGCTAAGGGGATTGCCCCCCCTGGATCAGAGCCCTGGAGGGCCCGGAAAGCCCTCCGCATGATACCATATCGCGCGGGCCTGGGGAAACCCTGCGAAAAGCCCACAACTACGGCCTTTTGCGCGAAGAAAAAAGGGACCGCCAGTTCCTGGTCGGTCCCCTTCTCGACAGGCCTGGAACTAGCGAATCAGTCCGATGGCCTGCTCGGTTAGCTTGTCCATTGCGCGGAACGCCGCGAAGTTGGCTTCGTAGTTCTGCTTGGCCATACCGATGGCGGCGGCTTGCTGGGCGAAGTCGACGTTGGACATTTCCAGGCTGCCCGGGGCAACCTTGCCCAGCGAGCCCTGGCCGGCCACTCCGAGGACGACCTTGCCGGAGGTGTCGGTCTCGCCGAAGGTGGTGTTGCCGGTCTTGGTCAGGCCGCCCGCGTTGGCGAAGCTTCCCAGGGCGACCTGCGCGATGGGCACTTCCTTGGTCACGCTCTGGTCGGTCAGCGGGTCGGTTTCGGTCTGCTGGCCGTACAGGGTGCCGTTCTCATCGAAGCGGAGGTTGGAGTACTTGCCGCCCATCAGGCCGGTGGCGGGGTCCACCTCAAGCTTGATCGGCTTCGCGTCGCCGACGATGTTGCCGCTGGCGTCGAGCTCGAAGCCCATCACCTTCTTGCCTTCCGGGTTGACCAGCTCGCCGTTGTTCCAGTTGAAGCGGCCGTCACGGGTGTAGTGGGTCTTCACGCCGTCGCTGACCGCGAAGAAGCCGTTGCCGTTGATGGCGAGGTTGGTGGCGATCTGGGTCTGGAAAATCTGGCCCTGGGTGAAGACGATGCCGGAGGACTTCGTCTTGGCGCCCTTGCCTGCCATCTGCTGCCCCAGGATATCCGTGAAGGAGAGGTTCTCCGCTTTGTAACCAGGAGTGAACTGGTTCTGCATGTTGTTGAAGTAGGTGTTCAGCATCTGCTGGTTCTGCATAATGGCGTTGACCTGATAATTCATGTCAAACATGCGGGTGTGAGACCTCCTGATTTTTTAGACATCGCAGGGGCGCGGGGGCACTGTTGGTGGGTCGCCCGCCCTTTGGTTGGGCGCCCCACCATCGGCTTGACCATCACGCTGATGGTGTGATTCGATAGTACCAGGGCCCTTTTGCGAGAACTTTAACGGGATGTTAATACTTTGTTAACGAGGTTTACCGAAAAGTAACGTTCAGGCTCTTTACCGGCGGGGGCAACCCGCGTCGCCCCCGCCGGTAGAAAACTAAGTCTAGGTCAGCGCGTCAACCACCGTCGCCTTGACCTGGTCGAGCGTCAGGCCGCGGCGGTTGAAGCCGTCGCGGAGCAGGTGGATGCCGTCCTCGACGAGGCTGCGAACCTCTTCCGAGGTGGTCTCGAACTGGGCGGACATCTTGCCGCCCTCGGTGGAAAGCTGGACCCGCAGCTCGCCAAGGTACTCGGGGTTGAGCTTCAGGGTCATCTCGGTCCGCTCGCCCACCGAGCGAATCTCCATGCGGTCGATGATCTGCTTGATGACGTTCTCGCGCTGCTCGTTGCGCTCGGCCGCGAGCTGCGTCTGGCGGGCTTCATTGAAGCTCTGCGCCTGGGGAACCCCGGGCGCGTCCGGACGGACCGCCTGGCTTTCCTGCGCAAGCTTGAACTCAACGGCCTGCTCGCGGGCCTCCTCTTTCGTGCGCTGGAAGTCGGCGGCGGAAAAGCCGGGGGTAATGGCGGGATGGCGCT
>VGFD01000525.1 GCA_016868975.1 Armatimonadota bacterium
GCGGATATGGCCACTCCGGAGGCGGCGGCGGACAATACGGCGGCCGCCGCCAGGAAGGCGGGCGCGCCCAGGGCCGGTCTGGTGAAGGGCCGAGCCGCGGTGGAGGAAACCAGCAAGGCGGATCGCCAAATTACCGAAAGCGCCGCCGCCACAATCCGTAGCCCCAGCCCGGCAACTCCAGAGGGGGGTCCCAGGGGGCGAAGGACACTCCCCCTGGATCAACCCTCCCCCTGGGTCAACCCTCCCCCTGGATCAACCCTCCCCCTGGATCAACCCTCCCCCTGGATCAACCATAGGAAGGTGAAGGCCGTTGTCTGAGATCCAACCGCGCAAAAGAGGGCGCGGCTGTTTGATGTTCGTGCTGTCGGTCTTCCTGATGGTCAGTTGCCTCACGGCCGCGGCGGTCGGCTTCGGACTCAGCCTGGTGAACCGGTATTCCCAGAACCTGCCGGACGTCGAGCGACTGCGCTCCTACCAGCCCAGCGAGACGACCCGCATCTACGCGGCCAACGGCGAGCTTATCGCGACGCTGTTCAAAGAAAACCGAATCGGGGTTCCCTTCGAGAAAATTCCGGACAATTTCAAGAAGGCCATCCTGGCCATCGAGGACGCACGTTTCTATCAGCACCAGGGCGTCGACTTCGTGGGCATCATGCGCGCCGCGCTGGCCGACTACCGTTCTGGAGGGGCCGCCCAGGGCGCCTCGACCATCACCATGCAGCTGGCCCGCAATATCTTCCTGCATCCGCGCGCCACCATGCAGCGCAAGATCCAGGAAATCCTGATCTCGATGCAGCTCGAGAAAAAATTCACCAAGCAAGAGATCCTCGAATTCTACTTAAACCAGATCTATTTTGGATCCGGCGCGTATGGCATCGAAGCGGCCTCGGAAACCTATTTTGGTAAGAAAGCATCCGAGCTGACGCTGGCGGAGTCCGCGGTGATCGCCGGCCTTCCCGCGGCGCCGTCCCGCTATTCCCCTCAAGTTGACATGCAAATGGCCAAGCATCGCCAGATCCTGGTGCTCAAGCGCATGGTGGACGTCGGCTACATCACGCAGGCGCAGGCGCTCAACGCGATTCGGCAACCGCTCAAGGTGGCACGCCCAAAACAGCATTTCGACGTTTTGGAGTGGCCGTATTTCACCTCCTACGTGCTGCACGAGTTGTTCCAGAAGTACGACGAGGACGTTCTTTACCGCGGCGGACTGCGCATCTACACGACCCTGGATCCAAAAATGCAGCGCGACGCCGAGGAAGCCATCAAGTGGGGCGTGCGCGAGGCGCAATGGGCCGGCGCGCGCCAGGCAGCACTGGTGGCGATTGAGCCGAAAACCGGTTACATCCGCGCCATGGTGGGCGGCACCGGCTGGACCGACAAGAGCCAGTTCAACCGCGCGTGGCAGACCTCACGGCAGCCCGGTTCGTCCTTCAAACTGTTCGTCTACACGGCCGCCATCGACAGCGGCTACAGCCCGGATACGGTCGTTCCGGACTCGCCGGTAAGCTTCCGGGTAGGCCCCACCGAAGTGTGGACCCCGCAGAACTCCGGCGGCGGATTCATGGGGGCCGTGCCGCTGCGCTCGGCCTTGCAGATGTCGCGCAACGTCGTGGCCGCGAAACTGGTCGCGGCGCTCGGACCGGAGAAAATCATCGACTACGCCTACAAGATGGGCATCAAGCAGCACATCGAGCCGGTGCTGTCCATCTCGCTGGGCGCGATTGCCGCAAGTCCGCTTGAGATGGCGGCCTCCTTCGCGGTCATCGCAAACATGGGAATCAAGGTGGAGCCCTCGGCCATCAAGATGATCAAGGATCCGGAAGGCAACATCATCGAGGACAACTCCTTCCCGTATCAGCAGGAAGTGCTCCCCCAGGCCACCGCGCTCACCATGTGCGAGATGCTGCAAGCGGTGGTGGACGGCGGAACCGGCACCGCGGCCCAGTTGCCGGGTAGAGTGGTGGCCGGCAAGACGGGTACCACCGACTCGTCCAAGGACGTCTGGTTCTGCGGCTTCGTGCCGCAACTGGCGTGCGCGGTGTGGGCCGGCAACGACGATAACTCGCCCATGTACGGCGGCTCATTCGGTGGCACCATCTGCGCGCCCATCTGGCAGCGCTTCATGGCGAAGGCCTTGAAGGGCCAGCGTGTCGCGCACTGGGGCGCGGACGCAAAGGGCCTTGTCGAGGTGGCCATGTGCCAGACCACCGGAAAGCGCGCCAACGCAACCTGTCCCAACGTGGTGCGCAAGAAGGTCAAGGTAAACCAGGTGTCCCACTCCTTCTGCGGCCTGCACCTCTATGATCCCAGCCGCTTTGCATCCCGCGCCAGTTACACCGGGCCAGTCCGCCCGGACAGCGGCCGGCGCACGGAGTCCCGTCCGTCCGCGCCCCGCGAAACCCAGGACAACACGCCGGTAGAGGGGCCGGTGGGGACGCCACTGGAAGTGCCGGAGGCCGTTCCATCGCCCCCCGAAGTCCCGGTCGAGCAACCGCCCGCGGGGCCCGTCGAGGCCCCGCCCGCGGCGGTTCCTGAGCCGCCACCGGCGGCGGACCCCGCGCCGCCGCCGGCCGCACCGGAGCCGCCGCCACCGGCACCCGTCGAAGCGCCCCCGGTCCCCGCTCCGACCGTGGAGAAGGACGGATAGGAGCCCGACTGGTTCCAGGAATGGCGCCGCGAAGGACTTGCCGCGCGCCGGCGCAGAAAGGACGCGGCACACACCCCAGAGGAGTTTTTCATCATGCCCAGCCAGTGGGATTCGTTGCTCACCCAGACTCGGGCCAAAGTGAAGGAGGTGGAGCCCTCCGAGGTCCGCGCGCACCTTGACGCGGCCGACGGCGTCGCCATTCTCGACGTCCGCGAGCAGGACGAGATGGAGCAGGGCCACCTGTCGAGCGCCACCTGGATTCCGCGTGGCTTCCTCGAGATGCGCGCGGAGAAGCAATTCCCCGACAAGAGCGCGAAAATCATCGTGTATTGCGCGGGCGGCGTGCGCTCGGTGATGGCGGCGGACACCTTGCAGGCCCTCGGCTACCAGAACGTGGAGTCGATGCGCGGCGGCTTTAACGGCTGGAAAGGCGCCGGCTTCCCGTTCGTGGTGCCGGAGTCGGGCAACGGCAAGATGTCTCGCTACATGCGTCACTTCCGCATTCCCGAGGTGGGCGAGGCCGGCCAGAAAAAGCTGCTCGCCAGCAAGGTTCTCCTCATTGGAGCCGGCGGCCTGGGATCACCGGCCGCGCTGTACCTCGCCGCGGCCGGGGTGGGCACGCTGGGACTGGTGGACTCCGACCAGGTCGACTACACCAACCTGCAGCGCCAGATTCTCCACAAGACCCGTAACGTGGGGATACCCAAGACGCAGTCGGCCCGCGAGATGCTTTACGACCTGAACCCCGACGTGAAGGTCGAGGCCTACCAGACCCGCCTTGACCGCGACAACGCCGAGGAAATCGTCAAAGGCTACGACCTCGTGGTGGACGGCTGCGACAACTTCGTCACGCGCTACCTGGTGAACGACATCTGCGTGAAGTACCGCGTTCCCAACGTGTACGCCAGCATCTTCCGCTTTGACGGGCAGGCCACCGTGTTCGTGCCGAAGCAGGGGCCGTGCTACCGCTGCCTGTACCCGGAGCCAACTCCGGCCGCGTTGGCGCCCTCCTGCGAGGAAGCCGGCGTGCTGGGCGTCCTGCCCGGGGTGATGGGCACGCTGCAAGCCACCGAGGCGATCAAACTGCTGCTCGGCATCGGCCGCTCGCTGGCCGGCCGCCTGCTCACCTATGACGCACTGGAGGAGCGCTTCCGTGAGTTCAAGGTCGCGCGCGACCCCGGCTGCGTGGCGTGCGGGGATCAGGCGGACATCGACGAGGTGATCCGCAGGTTCGAAATCGGGGAAGCATGCGCGCTGGCCACCCACTGAGGCGCCGGCTATCGGGCCTGACTTTCGCTTGACGGGCGCGGACGGCCGATGATATAATCGCGTGGTCCCATTGGCGATGTGGCCGAGTGGTCAGGCAGAGGTCTGCAAAACCTCGTACAGCAGTTCGATTCAGCTCGTCGCCT
>VGFD01000526.1 GCA_016868975.1 Armatimonadota bacterium
ATCTTCTTCATCGACATCAACGGCTTCACGCCCGTCTGCGAGACCCGGACCCCGGATGAAGTCTTCGGCATGTTGAACAATTACATGCATGAAGTGACAAGGATCATATTTCGCCACGGGGGAACCGTGAAACAATACGTTGGCGACGAGATCATGGTCCTTTTCGGCGCCCCACGCACCCACCCTGAGCCGGAGCGGGCCGCGGTGCTCACCGCCGTTGACGTCGTGAAGCGCATGGAGGAGCTTCGCGCGGCCGACCCGACCGAAGAAAACGGATTCTACCACGTCAAGATTGGCATTCACACCGGGCGGGTCATGCTGGGCAACCTGGGATCCGCCGAGCGGACGGAATATTCCGCAATCGGTGACGCCGTGAATCTTGCCTCCCGCATCATGGGCCTGACCAAGACCCTGGGGGGTCCCATCCTCATCAGCGCCGGCGTCTACGAGAAGGCGAAAGATCTGCCCGGCATCGAGTTTGCCCGCCTTGGGCAGCAAGAGATCCGGGGCCGACAGAACTCGGTTGGCATCTATCAAGTCTTTGAAGCGTCAGGGAAGGAGACTGTTCATGAAGAACCGCCCGCGGCACTCCAGGTGGGTTGATCGCGTTGTAGGAATCTTGCTGGGCCTTGCCTTGCTGGGAGTCGGCGTCGCCATCGCCGACGGCCCGCCGGCCGGCCTCATCAGCGACTTGAGGGGAAGCAGCGAGGTTCAAATGCCCGGCGGCGCCTGGAAGCCGGCCGCCATCATGGCCCTTCTCCCGGCCGGCACCAAAATCCGCGTTGCAGCCGGCGGCAAGGCCACGGTGTCCCTCATGAAAGGCGGCGTCCGCTACAAGACCATCGGCCCGGCCACGGTCGAGGTGGCGCAAGAGACGGTGAAGCTCCTTCAGGGAAGCCTCACCAGCCTGGAAGGCGGCCAGGCGGCGGCCACCCGCACGGCGGCCCTCCTGCCGGCGAACGTGGACATCCAGCGCATGGGAGGCGTGCGCAACCGCAGCGACTCCGAGATCGTCATCAAGATTGACGACACCGTCGCCGACGTCACTCCCGCCATGACCTGGGAAACCAGACGCGACTTCGACCACTTCGAGGTCTCGGTGGAAGAGCAGCAAGACGCGTTCGCGATCATCTACAAGAAGACCATCCCGGGCAACATGCGGAGTTTTCAAGTTCCCGCCGACGCGACCCTGAAGTTTGGGAACCAGTATATGATTCACCTCGTCGGCTACGGGAAAGACGGCAAGCCGAGCGAGGCCACCCCGCGCGACATCGAGGTGCTTGACAAGGCCACCTCGGATCGCGTAACGGCGGCCCGCACAGAAACCGAGACCCAGTACGCCGCCGCGCCGGACGACGTGTCCCCGCTCGTCGTCCTGATCTCGGTGTACACCGAGAACGGCCTGACCACCCCCGCGCTGACCCTCGCGCAACGCGTGAGCAAGGCGCGGCCTGACAGCAAGACGCTCTACCTGCTCATGGGAAAGTTGTACGAGCGGATGCACGACAACGCCAGGGCGGAAGAGATGTTCCGCAAATCCGAGTAACCACCAGACAGATGTGGGGCCCGCCGCGGCGGCCGGGCCCTTCGACGTTTTGAGGGTTGCTCAAACGTACGACGATTGCACCGCCTGGGAGCGGCTGATTCCTTCAGGCGCTCTCAGTTCCTTGCGGCTGACCGGATCTCCGAGGACCCGATCAGTTGCTTCGCAGAAGGGTTTGGGGCTTGCATGAAGCGCGTTGATGGCGAATTGGAGTCGTCGCTACTTCCCCGTTGGAAGCGGGTGCGGGGGGCGGTGGTTTCGTTCTTCCCACGGTTCCTCGTCGGGGTGATCATCTTTGCCTTCATGCCGCGGCCGGTGCTGGCCGAGCCGCAGGGCCCCAGCATCCCGGCCGGCCAGGCGACGATTCAAGGGTTGCCCGGCAACCTCAACATCACCCAGCTCACCGACAAGCTCATCATCAACTGGCAGTCCTTCAACATCGGGCGCGGCGAGACCGTCCGCTTCTTGCAGCCGAACGCCCTGGCCATCGCGCTCAACCGGGTGACCGGCCTGGATCCTTCGGTCATCGAAGGCGCACTGCGGGCCAACGGGCGGCTGTTCCTGGTCAATCCCAACGGCATCGTGTTTGGCAACAATGCATCCGTAAACGTGGGAAGCCTCATGGCCACCACGCTGCAGATTTCCGACAAGGACTTCCTCGACGGCAACTACCGCTTCACCCAGGAAATCAGCAAGAACCTCGCTTTCGTGGTGAACAAGGGCAACATCACCGCGGCCGACGGCGGTTTCATCGTGCTGATGGCGCCCCTGGTGGTCAACGAGGGCGTGCTGGTCGCCAATCTCGGGAAGATCTCCCTCAACGCCACCGGAGAAGCCGAGATTTCTCTGGATGAAGGCGGGCTCGTCAGGGTTGCCGTGCCCGGCAGGACGACCGCGGCCGGAGACGTGGTCGTGTCCTCAGCACTGACGCAGGACGTGCTGTGCTCGGTGATCCGCAGCCCGGGCCTGGACAAGGCCACCGCAATGGTGCAGGAAGACGGAGTGACCCGCCTGACCGCGGGCGAGGGGATCGTGCTCAACGCCGGGACCGTGTCCGCGAACGGCGCCTCGGGGGGCAGCGTCACGATTCAGGGCACGCAGCACGCGATGGTGGAGAACGGCACGGTGGAAGCGCGCGGCGAAACCGGCGGCGAAGTGCGGATTCTGGCCCAGGACCGCGTGGGATTGCTGGGAAACACGACCGTCGACGCGTCAGGCCAGACCGGCGGCGGCAACATTCTCATCGGCGGCGACTACCTGGGCGGCGGGGGCGTGCTTACCGCGCGGGCCACTTTCGTGTGCAGCGAGGCGGCCATCAAGGCATGCGCCGGGACCGTGGGCGAGGGCGGGCGCATTATCGTGTGGAGCGACGAGTCTACGCGCACCTACGGCGCCATCTCCGCGCGCGGCGGCTCGTGCGGCGGACGCGGCGGATTCGTGGAAACCTCGGGCGGGTACCTGGACGTGCGCGGGACGCCCGATATTTCCGGCATCAACGGCGAGGGCGGCACCTGGCTGCTGGATCCCAACTTCATCCAGATCGTCGCCGGGAGTACCACGAATATTAGCAATTGCCAGCCCTGCACTTTTTTCGGCTCCACATGCGGATGCTCCTTCCTTAATGTGTGCCAGCTCGTGGCGGCTTTCACCGGAGGGGCGAACGTCCGCGTAAAGACGACCGAGGCCGATAACGGATCGATCGCGCTGCTGGCCGATCTCAACTACTCGACGGCCCCCGGAACCAACACGCTGTCTCTGGAATCGACCGGCAACATCTGTATCAAGGCCAAAATCACCGGCGGTCCGTGTCGCGTGCTCAACCTCAAATTGGATAATTGCTGGACCGGCTTCGGCACGCCAGGAGATACCTGCATCAGCGGCGCGGTGATCGACACCGGCGGCGGAAACTTCGATAGCTCCGGAAATAATTTCACGCTCGGCAACTGTTCGGTGCTGAACACCAAGAACGGTGCCGTCGTGCTGAAACAAAAGGGCACTATTGTCCTGGGCTGCAACATCAACGCGTGCACCGCCGCGGTGAGCATGACCGCCACCAGCATCAGCGGCACCGGGCAGGTGCAGTCCGGCACCTTGAGCGCGGTACACGAGGGAGCGCCGGGCAATTTCAATCTCAATACCAAGACCGGCTCCGCCAGCATTAGCGGCGGCTTCAATAACATCGCGCTGAACAACACCGGCGGCCAGTTGACCATCTTCAAGGCCAACGCGGCCGGAGCCTGCTCCACGGTATCCATCACCAACAACTGCGGCATGAATATCGCCTTTGGCTGCGGGACCACCATCTCCGCGGACACGGTCACCATCACTGAGAACGGAACCTCGACCAACGGCATCGGAGTGTGCAGCGGCAGCGTCATTTTTCCCACTATCGATGCCACCAAAACCGTTACCATCACCAACAATAGCGCGAACTCCGACGTGACGCTGCAGAACAATGCCATCCGGGTAACCGGCGGCACGGTGAACGTGAACTCGGCGCGCGA
>VGFD01000527.1 GCA_016868975.1 Armatimonadota bacterium
GAAGTGTCCGCGAGGCGCGGCCAGAGCCGGTCAAGGTCGGCCTTCAACTCGAAAGTCCACAGAAAATCCAGCGGCTTTCCGAGACGCGTCCACTTTTCTTCCCAGGGATATTCCTTGAGGAACTCGTTGAGTGTCACTATCGGGACAGCACAATCTGCACGACGTCCGCGCGGCGCGCCAGGAAGATGGCCTCGCAGAGCGCCAGGTAATAGTCCCAGCGGCGCACGAAGGCGTCGTCGCAGCCCAGCCGGTGGGCCTCCTCGCGGCGCGCGTGGAGGCGTTCTCGCCAGGCGCGCAGCGTCCGCGCGTAATGGGGTCCCATGGCCTCGACTCCCAGCATGCGCAGCCCGCTGGGACGCGCGGCGGCTTCAATGGCCTCGACCGAAGGGAGACAGCCGCCCGGAAATATCCGCTTCTTGATCCAGTCAACGTACGTGCTGGAGCTGGCGTAGCGCGCGTTTGGGAGCGTGATCGTCTGCAGCACCAACCGTCCGTCCGGCGCGAGGCGCGCCGCGCACGTTGAGAAGAAAGTGCCGTAATATTGATGTCCGACGGCTTCCAGCATCTCGATGCTGACAATGCGATCGAACACACCGCCGACGTCGCGGTAATCGCACAATTGCACGTCCACGCGGGGCGCCAGCCCGGCCTCGCGCACGCGCGCCGCGGCGACCTCCCACTGCGCGCGCGACAGGGTGATGGCGGTGACGCGGCAGTCGGTGCGGCGCGCGGCTTCGACGGCGAAAGCGCCCCAGCCGCAGCCAATCTCGAGAATGGAATCCCCGGCCCGCACGTCGCTCTTGGAGAGGATGGCCTGGATTTTTGCCTGCTGCGCGTCCTCCAGCGTGGCTTCGTCGCTGGGAAACAGCGCGCACGAATAGGTCATGCTCTCGTCGAGAAAGAGGCGGAAGAAATCGTTTCCGGTGTCGTAATGGGCGCGGATGTTTGCCCGGCTGCCCGCCCGATCGTTGCGCGGAGCGCGGTGGCGCAGGCCGTAAATCATGCGCAGGATCCACGGGGCACTGAAACGATCCTCGTTTTCGGCCAGGAGACGCATGAGCGCCACCACGTCTGGAGAAGTCCATTCGCCGGCCTCGAATCCGTCGCCCATGCCGATGTCTGTGTCCACCAGCATGCGCGCAAAGGTGGCGTAGCGCCCGACGCGCCACTCGCAGCGCGGTTCCCCGTCGCCCAGGACGCGCTCGGTTGCGTCCGGCAGCGTTACTTTGATGGATCCGCCACGCACTCGGTCGAGCGCGCGCAGCACCAGCTCCATGCGGAAACGCTCCAACAGCGAGGGCGCCGAAGTGCGCACGGTGGATTGATGGGACGGCGCCGGCGTGGAGTAGGCCGGCAGACGGTGCCGAAAGTGCAGCACCGCAGCCTGCCACAAAATCCGCGGCAGGGTGAGCCAGGCGGTCAGCGGATATTCAACCAGCGTGCGCGCCAGCGACGCGGTGGTCAGCGAGCGCGGCGCGCCGAACAATTGCGAGCGGAACACCAACTGACCGTCGCGCAGGATGTCGATGCGCGCGTCCAGGCCGTCTTCGAGCGGTGCGAAGTGGAATTGATATTCCCCGCGCAGATCGTTGAACGGGGACACGTGGAACGCGCGCGGGAGCACCATCCGAGAGGTGGTGTCGAGCACGTAGAAGTGCCGCTCGCCAAAGGTGTTGTTCACTTCGGCGACCACGCAGCGCCGCGCTCCGTCCTTCCGCCAGCAAAAATAAAAGCTGACCGGATTGAAGACCCGTCCGAAATAGCGCGCGCCGGTCACCAGGACGATGCGCGCGACGTCGTCGACTCCGTGCTCGGCGAGCAGCTCCAGGACTTTTTCGCGAATCGAGCCGGAGCGGCGCGGCCCGTAATCTTCATCGAACAGAGATACCGGCCGCCAGCGATTGTAGCCAAACCATCCCGGCAGCGAAGACAGCTCGTCGAGATCAATTCCGTACACGTACAGCGGATAGCGAAACGCGTGTGAAATCGGCGCCTCGCGCGCGTGCATGAGGTAGCCCACGAAAATCCGCGAGTTCACAGGGCGATGCCGAAGCCGCGCGCCGCCTCGACGCCGGAGCGCGTGCCGTCCTCGTGGAATCCGTACCCGAAATAAGCGCCGCAGAACCAGGTGCGGCGCGCCCCATTGAGCCGCGGCAGGTCGGCCTGGGAGGCCACGCTCTCGCGCGTGTAGGTGGGATGCGTGTACATCGTCTCCAACAACACGCTGCCCTCGGCAAAAGGTTCCTCGCGATTGAGGGTGACGCAGTATTCGCGCTGGGCGCGCAGTCCCTGCAGACGGTTCATGTGGTAGGTCATGGCGAGCGGCGCGGCCTCGTCGCCGTGCCGCGGGCGGCGGTAGTTCCAGGAAGCCCAGGCGCGGCGGTTGACGGGCAGGCAGCGGACGTCGGTGTGCAGCACCACGCGGTTGCGCTGGTAGCGCCAGGCGCCCAGCAAGCGGCGCTCGTCCTCGCTGGGATCGGCCAGCATGGCGAGGGCCTCGTCGGCGTGCGCGCCGATCACGACCGCATCGAAGCGCTCCTCTTCGATGCCGTCCACCTTCACGAACGCGGCGTCCTCGGCGCGGCGCACGGATGCCACCGCCGTCCTCGTCCGCACCTCGCCCGAAAACCGCTTGAGAAAGGCTTGCACGTAAGCGTGGCTTCCCCCGATCACGGTCTGCCAGCGGGGCTTGCCGACCGGCGAGAGCAGCCCGTGGTTGTCGAAGAACTGCAGGAAGTGGCGGGCCGGGTAGGAGGGCGTCTCACCCAGGGTCGTCGACCAGATGGCGGACGCAATGGGCACCAGGTAGTGCCGCTGGAAGTCCCTGGAGAAGCGCCGCTGGGCCAGCCAGTCGCCCAGCGCCTCGCCGTTCACCGTGCCGTCGCGCAGCTCGCGGCGCGCCGTCCAGGAGAAGCGGGCGATCTCGGCCAGCAATCCCAGGAAGGACGGCCGCAAGAGGTTTCCGCGCTGGGCGAAGAGCCCGTCCAGGCCCGGCCCGGCGTACTCCAATCCGCTCTGCTCGCAGCAGTAGCCGAACGACATGTCCGCCCCGCGCACGCGCACCTCGAGCTGCTCCAGGAAGCGCGTGAAGAGGGGATAGTTGATCTGGTTGAGCACGATGAACCCGGTGTCCACTGGGGTTCCGGCGTCAGGCCCGTCCGGAACCACGAACGTGTGCGTGTGGCCCCCCACGTAGCCGTTCTTCTCGAACAGCGTGACCTGGTGCTGGCGATCGAGCAGGTACGCCGCAACAATCCCCGCGATTCCGCCACCAATGACCGCGATGCGCACGGAGGGTAGTATACGGTCGCGCCGCGCCGGCGTCAATGCCGGTGGGACAGCCCGGCGGTGAGCAGCGCCCAGCTAGAGAGCACGAAGAGCGCCACCCCGAGCAGCACCATCCCCACCGCGGCGCGATTTTCGCCGCGGTTGGTGGCCGGGATCATGTCGCTGCAGCCGATGTACAGGAACGTCCCCGTGGCCAGCGAGAGGAGTGCCTGTGCCCAGGATTGCTGCATGTGCGTGTCTTGCACGTGGGTCACGGCCAGCGCCAGGACCGCGCCAATGACAGTCGACACGCCCAGCATGCCGCTTGCCGCCACGGCGAAGGTCGGGGAGCGGCCGGCGCCGAGCATCAGCGCCGCGACGGAAAATCCCTCCGGGAACTTGTGGAACATCACCGCCAGGAACATCACCGCACCGGTGTGCGGGCTGGCCATGAAGCCGGCGGCGATGGCCACGCCGTCGAACAAGGTGTGCAGCAGCAGGCCAAGCAGGGCGGCCGTGCTGGCGGCCGGCGAGATGAGGCACTCCTCCGGCTGGTGGCTTACCAGGGCGTGCTGGTGGCTGCCACTGTCTTCATGCGGGGCGTCGTGGGCGTGCCCCGTGAAAAAGTACTCCACCAGGTAGATGGCCAGGAAGCCGACCAGGAGCCACCACGGGCCCCAGGGATTGTGCTCGGACATGGCCTCCGGCACCCGGTCGAGCAGGGCGGCCGCCACGATGAAGCCGGCCGCGAGACC
>VGFD01000528.1 GCA_016868975.1 Armatimonadota bacterium
CCGCAACTACCGCGACGCCACGCCCACTTCGGGCACGATTTTCGAAGGCGGCAGCGGGGAGCGCATGACGATCGAGGTCCGCGTCGAAGCCGAGGACTGAGCGCCCCCCCGGAAGGAGTGCCGGCGCCGGCGGCGGACTAGTATCAGGTTGGGACCGGTTCGGCCCCGACGTCGACCCCTGCGCGAGATCCGCCTTCCGGCCTCAGAGTCCGCCCGCAACATGGGCCGGCTGCTGCTGCTTGCCGGGTGCCTGCTGTGCATCCTGGCCACCGCGCTGTTTGTCCTGTGGCCGGGGAAGCCGCGGACAGACCTCGGGCACCTCGCGGTCGGGGGCATCCTGGTGATGGGCGCCATCCCCCTGATCAGGGGGCCGGGGCCGATGGGCGGCGCGGATTGTACGTTCCGTCGGGCGCGCAGGTCTGCTGCGCCCAGGCGGCCAGTGGAAGAAGCAGGCAGATGAGACGCATGGTCATTGGGTTCGTCGTCGGGAGCGGGAGCCCTGTACGTGCCGGGAGTGGCCAGGGTTCACGCGAGCCGGGAGAAGTGCTGTCAGGCGGCCTTCAGGGCGGGCATTGCGGCGAAGCGGGCGTTCACGCGGGCGATGTCGCGGCGGGCCTGGGCGACCTGGCGCTACTGGGCGCTTGCGTGGAAGGCGGCGGCGACGCGGAGGAAGAGGACCGGCGACGCGACAACGACGATGAAGGTGACGAACTGAGCGAGCGTTTCGAGCCAGTGCATTGGTGCTTCCTCCTGTGCCCCCAGCATAGCGGAAGGGCTTGAAGAAGACCTGGAAGACGACTGTAGCGGCACTGCCAGATGTGAACAGGATGTGAACGGATCGTCAAGATCGAACGAGGTCGCCTCTTTCATGCTTGATCAGCGCGCCTCTACTTGATCTCCACTTCGACCGTCTCCTCGGTGGTGTTGCCCGCGTAGTCGGTCACCAGAAATCCCACCACGTACTTGCCGGGGTCGACGTCCACGTACCTCACCGCCAGGCCGTCGGCGCCCACGGTGAGATGGTCGTCGGGATGGTCCGAGGCCACCAGCGACTCCGCGCCGTTCTCGTCCACTTCCACGTAGACCGGGCGGATGACGTCGCCCTTGCGCAGATCCACCTGACGCTGGCCAAACTTCGAGTCTTCGAAGGCGTACACAAATTCGCCGGTGACCCCGTCGTCCTTGAACGTCACGTAAAAAAACAGGGTAAGCTCCTCCCAGGCGCCGCCGCGCTTGCGCTCCACCGGCACGGTCGCGAGGTAGGTGTCGGGCTCGCCCTCGACCTCCTCCATGTCCGTGATGGGACAGATCTGCTCGTTGCCCCCGCTGGCAATGGAAAACCAGCCGCCGTCCCACTCCTCCTTGAGCGCGCCGGCCTCGTCGAGGGTGGTCGCCATCTGCCCGATAATGACCACCCGCCCGTCCTCGACGCGCCCCAGGACGAACCAGCACTCGTCCACGTCGTCCGCCCTCACGCTGGTGCTGAAGGTGGCCGACGACTGCTTCTCCAGAACCGTCGCGCTCGAGGTCAGCGGCGCGACCTGCGGCGCGTCCTTGTTTTCCGCGGACACGCCGGCATAGCGCCGCAAAAGCGCAAGCCAGGCGCTGCCCCGCGCAAACGTGATGCTCTCATAGGTTTCCGGCGTCTTCGCGCCGAGTTGATGTGCCTTGAGCGGGAAGAAGATGGACAGGCCGCTGGCGGCCGGGTGGCCGCGCCCGTGACGGCTGTAAAGGACCGCGGCGCGGACCTGCTTTTCCACTTCCGCCGCCGCCGCGGCCAGCGGATTTTCCGGCATCTGCGCGCGAAGCGCGCGCGCAAAATCCGCGAGGTCGAAAACGCTGGAGCCGTCGCTATCCTTATTCTCGGATTTTCCAAATTCCTCGGATTTTGCGCGGGCCGCCGACAGCTTGACCCACGCCGCGCGCCCATCCGCCGCGAGACGGGCCGAAGCGGCCTCGGCCAGCACGTTCACCGCCTGGGCCAGGGCGGGGATCCGCGCCAGGTCGATCACGCCCAGCGTGGCGCCGATGCCCTCGTTGCGCGTTGCCCCGTCCTTCGATTTTTCAAAGCCGTCCATGAACTCGTCGACGATGATCCTGCCCAGCGCGGCGCCGTCCATCTGCGGATTTTTTACGAGGCGCGCGAGCGTGGGCGTGTAGCACCAGCCGGAGCCGGGCTCGAGCTCCTCCGAGCTTACCAGCGTGCGCGCGAATGGCGCCACCGCGACCGCGCTCTCGAAATTGCCCATCAGGCAGGCGTCGAAACCGATCAGCTCGAGCTTTCCGATGGCCGGCTGCACCGTGCGGCCGAGCGCCTGCTCGATTTCCGCCAGGGTCAGCATGTCGTCCTCGTTGCCCGGGGACTCGTCGCCACAACAACCCGGCCACGCCGAGCCGTGATCGCCGAAAATCAGCGCGACCTTCCGCGCGGGATGGCGCGCCAACCCCTCCTTCAGGAAGCGCTCCAGGGTGGCGCCGCTCGCCATGTTGACCGTTCCCCAGTCGGCGACTTGCACGAATTTTCCGTTTTCCAGGGTGAGCAGGCGCGCGCCGCTCCAGTCCCCCAGGTTGCCCACCGGGCCCTTCACGTAGCCCTCACTCTCGTCACTGGCCGGACTGCGCGCGGCCAGCACGAAAATGCGCACCTCGGGACTGCTTGCCGCACCCAGCATCTCCTCGAGATCGTCCATCTGGTTGGACTCCAGGTCGTTGTTGGCGTCCATGTAGAACAACAGCGTCCAGGCCGGCAGGGGCGCGGCGGGCGCGGAACGCGCCAGGAGGAGGATGGCCGCAAGGAGGAGGACGACGACGCGATGGCGCGACACGATCAAATGCTCCCTCGTTTCAGGTGGCGTTTCAGGTGGCGGAAGATACGAAGGAGGGCGCGCGCTCTCCTGGCGGACGCGCAACGGAAAATCCCACGCAAGAAATTCAGGCGAGCGCGGCGTCCGTTGTTGTGGACCAGTCTTCCACCGCGAGCCCGGGGATGTCGGAGAAATCGCGGGAGTCTAGCGTGGCCACAATGAGCCCGTGCGTTTTCGCGGTGGACGCAATCATCAGGTCCAGCGCGGGGCGTGGAGTCCCCAACCTCGCCAGGGAAGACGCCAACTCGCCGTACGTGGCCGCCACCGCCTCATCAAACGCAAGCACCGGATATCGATGCTCGAGCAACTCCCGATACCGCCGCCAGTACTTCACCGATTGCCGCAGCTCGAGTCCTTGAAGGACCTCCGCAAGGCATATGGCACCGGTGCACGCGGATCCGTCGCCAAGCTGTGCCCAGCGCGCCATCGCTCCGGCGACCGGATGATCTTTTATCGGCTGCGAGAACACCGAGGTGTCGAGCAAGTGCGTCAGCAAGCGCTCTCATCCATTGAGGCGAAAGTCGCTCTCGTCCCTGGAGCGTGCCGCGGGCTCGAAATCCCTGGGATCGTCCGGCTCTTCGTGGCCGTGGGCGGCCATGTAGGCCGCCCGGCGCGCCACGATGGAGCCCTCGTCGCGCCGCACCGGGACGATGTGAACCAGCGGCTCGCCCCGACGGGTCACGACGACACTCTCGCCCGTTCTTGAGACGCGCTCACAGATCTCTGACAGTTTTGTCTTGGCCTCGAACAGTCCGATGGACTTCATGGATCAATCATACTAGTTGTCTAGTTTGACGTCAACGTTCCTCCGTCCGCAGGCGCCGTGGGGGAGGGCCCCGGCGGACAACGAGCCAAACAGGTCATGTGAGTATCGCTTCCCAGGCGCTCTACGAAGAACGGGTCCGCAGCGCGCGACTTTACACCGTGTTCCGCTGCTGGGTGGTGGGCAGCGTGACCGCCCTGCGTCTCCTCCTCGTGTACGGGGCGGGCAGCGTCGTATCGCGCATGGGGCTGTCCTGGGTGGTGACGTACTTCCTGGTGAGCCTGGGGATATTGTGGGCGGCGCGGCGCTCCGAGCAGGCCGCGCTGGCCTCCATGTACGCGGTGCCCATCCTCGACATGCCGTTCATTTTTTTCATCAGCGGGCTGATGATGC
>VGFD01000529.1 GCA_016868975.1 Armatimonadota bacterium
CGGGCTGCGGCTGCTGGGCCTTGGCGGCCTTCTGCGCGGCCTTGCGGGCCTTGTCGGCTTCCTTTTCCTTCTCTTTTTCCTTCTCGGCCTGCGCGGCGCGGTACATCCCGTAGCCGATCTTGCCGACCAGGGCGCCCACGGCGACCAGGCTGGGGATGCGGCCCAGGCCCATCGCGGAGAGCATCACGCCCATCCCCTGGACCATCGAGAAGCTGCCGTCAATGGCGGCGGGAAGGTTGCGGTTCACGGCGGCCATCTTCGTCTGGAAGGAAGCGTCGGTGACCATCAGCGCGGAGCCCGCGCCCGCCCAGACCGAGGTCCAGCCTGAGGGGGTGGCGCCCATGACGCCCTGGATGAGTCCCCAGAAGTTCCCGAGACCGCCCAGCATGCGGACGGTGTTCTCGAACACCGTGGCTGCGGCGAAGAAGCTCTTCAGTTTCTTGCCGGCGGCCTTCTCCTCGGCCGCGAGTTGATCGGCCTGGGTCATGTCCGCCTTGTCCTCGGGCATGTGGGACTTGTCCAGTGGATTCTTGTTCTTCACCACTTCCACGTCCACGCATGAACGTCCAGTGATGGCCTTCCAGGTCAGGCCGCCCATGCTCGCGGGAGTCGCCGTCGTCTGCATTGATCTGGCACCTCAGTTCCAAGCTGATCCGCACGCGGATTCGTGGCCATGATACGGTCCAATGGTGCCCGGGTCAAAGAACGATTTGTGAACATCCGGACGCCGGTCAGAATAAGGTGGGTTCTTCCTCGACCGGCGCGACGCACTCGGGCGTCTCGTTGTTCGCGTTGTTGACCACGCGGCTCACTTCGTACATGGTCATCGGGTCGGCGTCATAGGGCTTGAGAAGCGCGGCCGGCTGCTCGTTTTCAGGGTCGAGCCAGCGCTCGAAATCCGCCGCGGGGATAATCGCCGGCATGCGGTCGTGCAGCGGGGCCACCAGTTCGTTGGCTGCCACCGTGATGATGCTGGCCGAGCGGACGGCGTCCTCGGGCGCGTCCTTCGAGGCCCACTTCTCCCAGACGCCGGCGAACGCAAACGGCTCCCCTGTCTTCATGCGGATGTAGAAGGGCGTGCGGACCTTCCCGTCCTTGCGCCACTCGTAGAAGCCGTCCGCGGGGATGAGCAGGCGGCGCTTCTCGAACGCCCGGCGAAACGCCGGCTTCTCGGCCAGCGACTCGGCCCGCGCGTTGATCATGGAAGCGCCAATCCCCTTGTTCTTCGCCCAGAACGGGATCAAGCCCCAGTGGAAGTTCTCCGCGTGCTTGCCGCGCGCGCCGAATATCCCCAGCACCGGCTGGGTGGGCGCCACGTTGAAGCGAGGTACCAGATCCGAGGGCAACACCAGCCCGGGAAACAACTTCAGCAGGAGCGACGGATCGACCGCCAGCGTGAACCGCCCGCACACAATCAGCCCACAGTGGCGGCCTTGCGGGCGGCGCGGAGGGCGCGGTCCAGGTCGGCGATCAAGTCGGCGACGTCCTCCACGCCCACGCTGAGGCGGATGGTGCCCGGCGTGATGCCGGCGCGCGCAAGGCCCTCAGCGGGAACGTTCCAGTGCGAGGTCATCTGCGGGATGGACACCAGGGATTCCACCCCGCCCAGGCTGGCCGCCCTGCGGAACAGCGTGAGCCGGTCGACCACGGCGCGGGCCGTCGCGAGATCCTCGACGTCGAAGGCGAGGAGCGCGCAGCCCACCTTCAGCAGGCGCCCCGCGAGGTCGTGCTCCGGATGCGAGGCCAGCGAGGGATGCCAGACGCGGCGAATCTCCGCCCGCTCGGAAAGAAAGCGCGCGACCCGCGCCGCCGACGCGCACTGGCGCTCCACCCGCATGGGCAGCGTCTTGAGCCCGCGCATCAGCAGCATGGCCTCGCGCGGATTGAACGCGCCGCCCAGGTAGCGGCCGTGCACCCGGACCGGCTGCACGCGGTCGTGCGCGCCGCTCACCACGCCGCAGAGCAGGTCGCTGTGCCCGCCCAGGTACTTGGTGGCGCTGTGGATCACGAGGTCCACGCCGTGCTCGTGCGGACGCAGGTTCACCGGCGAGGCGACGGTGTTGTCCACCACCACGGTGATGCCGTCGCGCTTGCGGCACGCCTTCACCACGGCGTCCACGTCGACGACGCGCACCGTGGGATTGGTGACCGGCTCGAAATACACCACCCGCGTGTTGTCACGCAGCACGACGCGCGGAAGATCCTCGACGTCCACGAAGCGCACCTCGATGCCGTAGCGCGGCAACAGGTCCTCCAGCAGGTGATACGAGCCGCCGTAAAGGTTGTGCGGCGCCACCACCTCGTCTCCCGTCTTCAACAAGGAGAGGAGCGTGGTGGCGATGGCGGCCATGCCGCTGGCGAAAAGGGCCGCGTCCTCGCTGCCCTCCACCGCCGCGAGGTTGCGCTCCGCGGCACAAATCGTGGGGTTGGCCCAGCGGGTGTAGATGTAGCCCAGGTCCTGGCGGCCCAGGTAGTCCTCCAGGGCCTGCATGTCCTCGAACTCGTAGGTGACGGCGCCGTACATCGGCGTTCCCACCGGCCGCGCGCCCATCTCTGGCGGCAGCAGCTCAGCGACGGCGCGGGTGGACGGGCCGCAGGGCTGCTCGCCGGCCCAGCGCGCCGCCAGCAGCTTCGCCACGTCTTCGAGGAAGGCGCGGTCGCTGTCGTTGAAGGCGGCGGGGCGGTCGCTGTCAATGTCGATTTCCCCGATGACCTCGCCGCCCCAGGAAATGGGCACCACGATCTCGGCGCGCGTGTTGATGAAGCACTGCAGGTAGCGCGGGTCGGCCGCCACGTCGTCGACGAGGACGGTTTCCCCGCTGGAGGCCGCCGCGCCGCAAATCCCCTGCCCGATGGGGATGCGGACGTGCTCGGTGGGCGCCGGCCCGTCCCAGCCGCCCAGGACGAGGTCGCCGCCTTCCACCATGTAGATGCCGATCCAGTTGTAGTGGGGGACGGTGCGGAGCAGCCGGACGACTTCGTCCTGCATCTCTCGGAAAGTGCGGCTCCGCCGCGCGAGCTGGTCAATGGTCTGCAGCAGTTTGAGCATGCCGGCGCACTTCGCGCAGGGGGGCAGGTTCCCTCTTCAAAGGAGGTGAACAACAAGCCCGTGCACGGCAAGCGGCGGCTGCTTCCTCCATTGCTCCTGGGCGTGATGGTAATTGCGATCACGCTTCTGCTTACGCGCACGGAGTTCATGCAGAAAATTGAAAACCGCGTGCTCGACTACTTTTTCATCGAGCGTTCGGCGTGGTTTCCTGAAGCAGTCCCTATCGACCCGTCGATCAAGATGGTGTACATCGAAGAAAGCACATATGCCGCAGTTGAAAACGAGCCGATGGCATTCTGGTTGCCTCGCCTTACTGAGGCGTTCCGCGCCATTTTCAACGGCGGCGCAACAGTAATCGGACTCGACCTGCTGATGCAGTGGGCCGACAAGAGAGAAGAATTCAAGAACCTGCAGGCCTTTGGCAAAGTTGCTCGCGACAATCTCGGCAAGCTCGTTCTCATTGGCTTTCTGAACGACCGCACGTTATCCGGTGAATCTAAGGTGGACTTGCCGGCCTTGGAGTACGCCCTGTCCGTTGGCTACGAAAACATCGGGCTGGCAAATTTGAGCAAAGATCTTGACGGTGTGCCGCGTGGACAACAGGTTTTCAACGTCGTCTTTCATGACGATACGGTCGGTGATTTCAACAATTGGTCATTCTTCGCGCCATTGCTCGCGCAAAAAGCGAGCAAGAAAGAGCTCAACGCGGAGACTAGATCCTTCGGCGGCATTCCGCTCCCCTTGTATGGCGATAATAGTTCGCGCTTGCTCATCAATTATGCCCGCCGCAACGATGCGTTCCCGTGGGTAACCTTGAAAGAGGTGCTTGAGCACAAGAACGACCCCGAGTGGCTGAAGAAGCAGTTCGACGGGAAGACCGTCTTGATGGGCCTTGGCTCCCTGGCCGACCAGGACGTCACTCTGACCCCCTTTTCGGCGCTTCCCGCGCCCGGCAAGAAACAGGGC
>VGFD01000530.1 GCA_016868975.1 Armatimonadota bacterium
TCGGCCTGCCCGAGCCGGACTGGCCGCTGCTCCGCAACCAGATCGCGAGCGAGGCGAGCGCCATGTCGTCGGTGCTGTCCCTGCCCGGAAAGGCGCAGGAGTCGGCCGGCGCGGCATCCCCATAGATTTTTGAGGGGGGGTTAACCAGCGGGGCCCTCCCGCCGATAAGGGGACCAGCACCGAGGGCACCTCCCCCGAGACGCCCTCCGACAACACCCCTACCAGGGGGCCCGCAAGGCCTCTCAACAAAGGATGATCGTCATGAAAATTGACAGAAACGTCGAAGCTGAAAGGATCTCCGCGGTTCAGGCGACGCGCGACGTGGCGCCTGGAGGCAGCGACGCCGCCTCCGCGCCGGTCGGATCGGTGCCGCTGGTGAACCTGTCCAACAACGCGAAGACCGTGCAAAAGTTGCGGGACGCGGTGGATCAGGCTCCCTCGACGCGCTCCGAGAAAGTCGACCGCCTCAAGCAGCAGATGCAAGACGGGACCTTCGAAATGGACCTCAACGCTCTGGCCGATCGGCTGGAAGGTCTGCTGGGCGATGCCTGATCGCTGGGACGAGATGCGCAAGGCCCTGAGCGCGCTGCTCACCGTCTGCGTGGCGGAGCAGAAAGCGCTCGTCGCGCTCGACTCTGACGCGGTGGCCCTGCTGGAGACGCAGAAGGCCAACGTGGTCAAGAAAGTGGCCCGCATCTACACGGACATGGGAAAGCCGGAGGGACAGGCACCGCCCGACGTGCTCGCCATGACCGACCGCGCCCAGCGCATCAACGCGGCGAACCGCCGCATGCTCATCCTCACCCTGCAGTGCATCGACGGCATCATGGGCCAGAGTGGTCCGGGAAAGAAAAAAGCCTACGGCCCCGGCGCGGATCAGCCCGCCGCGTGCCGCCTCATGGACCTGAGAGTCTAGCGAGAGGACAGCCGAAAAATGGGTTTTGACGGCATCCTCTACGCTTCGCGCGCGCTCACCGCCAACCAGGCGGCGCTGGACATCACCGGCGAAAACCTGGCGCGCATGAACGAGGCGGGCTACACCCGCCAGCGCCTGCAGCCGCAAGTCGGCCCGGCCACTCCCCTCCCCCTCACGCCCACCATCGGCGTGGGCCCCGGCGGCCCGCTGTTTCCCGGAAACGGTGTCGAGCGGTTTCGCGACGTGCTCCTGGATCGCACCATCCGCGCCCAGGCCAACGTCCTGGCCGGCGCCCAGACCTCGGCGACGATTTTCCGCCAGGCGGACGCCATTTTCAACGAGTCCGTCAAGGCCGGCATCAACAAGGCGTCCACCGCGCTCATCGACGCGGTGCAGCAGGCGGCGGTCAATCCCAATGACATCCCGTCGCGCACGCTCGTGCTCGACCGCGCCAACACGCTGGCGGCGACCTTCGCGGATTACGCCAACCAGGTGCAAAACCTGCGTCTCGAAGCGGGCACCCGCGCCACGAACGCCGTCACCGAAGCGAACGGAATTCTTGCCCGGCTGGCCGACATGAACGCGGAAATTCCCGACCGCGCCTCCGCGGAAACCAATCGCCTGCTCGATCAGCGGGATCTGCTGCTGGATCGGCTCAGCGAGATCATCGACATTGAAGTCGCGGTGCAGCCGCAGGGCGACATCGTCGTGTACCAGAGCGCGGTGCCGCTGGTGTTCGGAAAGACCGCGCGGTCGCTGAGCCTCACCCAGGATCTGACCGGGGCCGGGGTGATCACCACCGACACCGGCAAGACGCTTTCCAATCCCGGGGCCGCCGTCGGGGCGCTCCTCGACGCCAAGAACGTGGGCCTCAAGGGATTCGCCGACCAGCTCGACACGCTGGCCAACGCGACCATGACCGAGGTCAATCGGCGCCTGGCAAATTCCTACGACCTCAACGGAAATGCCGGCGCCGCATTATTTTCCGGCACGAGCGCGATCACCATGCAGGTCGCGCTCAACGATCCGCGCCAGCTTGGTTTCGCCACCGCGTCGCTGCAGAGCACCGAGAGCATGGCCGCGACCGGATTCACGGTGGACGCCAGCCAGCCGCTCAGCACGCAAAACGCAAATCTGGGAAATCCGCTTACCGCCGCCAGCGGCACCATCGTGGTCAACGGAACCGCGATCAACTGGAACGACACTCAGAGCATCAACCAGATCCTGGCGAATTTTCCGCCCGGCGTGATGGCCACCTTTGACGCCGCGCGCCAGCGCATCGTGCTGCGGCGCGATCCCGCGCAGGGAAACAGCGGGCCGGACCTCACCGTCAGCGAAACCAGCGGCGACCTGCTCAACGCGTTCCGCCTCACGACGGCGACGCTGAACAAAGGCGTGCCCGGCGACGCCGGCGGCGCGCGCTCCATCGTGGCGCTCAACACCACGCCGGTGCTGGGCGTGCCGCCCAGCCAGAGCATCAACCAGGGAATCCAGGCGCTGGTGCAGTCGGTTGCCCTGACCGCCTCGCGCAACAGCAACGCCGCGGAAACCGCCCAGCGGCTGCAAGATGCGCTCCTCACCGAGCGCGAGCAGGTTTCCGGAGTGAACTCCGATGAGGAGGCCGTCCACCTCGTTCAATACCAGCGGGCCTACGAAGCCGCGTTGCGACTGGCCAACGCGCAGGACGAGATCCTCGACACGCTCATCAACCGGCTGGGGGTGCGCTAAGCCATGCGCGTGACCAATGGCATGCAGTTTCTAAGCAGCATCCGCCAGATCGGCGACAGCACCGGGGCGCTCTTTAAGACGCGCCAGGAGGTGTCGAGCGGAAAGCGCATCCAGAGCGGCGCCGACGACCCGGCCGGCTACACGCGCCTGCTCCAGATCCGCTCGGCGCAGGCGGACGCCGACCGTTTTTCGAGCATTTCAAAGCAGGTAAAATCCAGTCTCCAGACCTACGACAACTCGCTGGACGGGATCACCGACGTCATGCGCCGCGCGCGCGTGCTGGCGCTCCAGGGCGCCTCGGATTTCAGCGACGCCGGGCAGCGCCAGGTGCTTTCCGATCAGGTGAACACGCTGCTTGAGGAAGCCATCGACGCGGGCAACAATTTCACCGACGGAAAATTCATTTACGGCGGCAGCAACAACGCCACCGCACCGTTTTCCGTGGTCCGGGACCCGGTCAGCGGAAAGATCACCAACGTAAATTACGGCGGCGACGACCGCGAGCAGAGCGTCGACCTCGAGCCCGGGGTCAGCATGGGTTTCACGCTGAGCGGCACTGAGGTATTCGGCGATCCGCCCGGCGATCCGGGGAATTTCATGGGCGCGCTGATCAAGCTCCGCGACGACATCGCGACCGGCAACAACGCGATCATCAGCGCTTCGGTGGCCACGCTGGACGCGATCAACGACCGATTTCTCTCGCTGCGCGGCGAGATGGGCGTGCGCATCCAGCATCTCGACAACCTGACCGCCTTCCGCGAGCAGACGTTGTTCCAGCTCGAGGAGGAGCGCGCCGCAATTGAGGACACGGACCTGGCGCAGGCGATGACCCGGCTCTCGCTGCAAGAAGTCACCTACCAGGGCGCCCTCACCGTGGCCGCGCGGCTCAACCGCGACACGCTGCTGGATCGGCTGCGTTAAAAAGCTTGCCCCGGCAGGTGCCGGGGTGATTAACCAGGGACCACCACAACACCCGCCCGGCGCAAGCCGGGCTTTTTCTTATTCCGGGGTGGACTGCAAGTTGCCGACCGCCGCGTCCAGCAGGCGCGACAGCGTGGTGTTGCCCTTGCCGCGGGCCACGATCTCGTCCTTGCGGGCGCGCAGCACCGGGCGGAAGCGGTAGATTTTCTGGCGCTCCTCCTGGGTAAGCTGCCCGTTGAGCTGGGACTGGTAGAGGCGCAGCTGCTTGTTGGCCGAGTCCAGCTCGGGAATCGCGGCCAGGATCTGGGCGGCTTGCGAGCTGGTCAGGAAGGCGGTCGTCTTGTTGAGCGCGATGGCGCCGCGCAGCGACTGGTCCCAGTCAAAGGTGGCGGCGGCCGGCACCGGGCTGGAGATGGCGGTGGGCGCGCTGGTGT
>VGFD01000531.1 GCA_016868975.1 Armatimonadota bacterium
CGGAAAGTCCGGCTCCAACCGCAGGCACTCGTCCAGGGCAGCCTTTCCGGCTTTCCAATCACCGGCGCTGAGCGTCTGGACGCCGCGCACGAAACAATCATAGGCGGCATTGAAACGCGCGCGATCTCCGCTCACCCGGTAGATGCGGGTGCCCTCTTGCGGGTTTTGATAGACACGCTCGAACAGGGATTTGCGGCCCTCCAGCGCAGCTATCCACTCCGGCGCCTCGTCGGGATAACCCGCGTCGCGGAGCAGTACCCAGCGCGTATCTTGCCGCAGCAGGTTGCGGATGGCCCCTTCCGGCGCGCCCGGCCAGTGGGGCAGCACCGCCATCAAGCGTCCCGTGTAAAGCCAGAACGCGCCCCCCTTCGCCGTGATCGCCTCGCCGATGTCCGTGTGGTCGCGCAGCCACGAATGCGTCGCGTTCGTGGGCCGGGACTCGGCAGCCACCGGATATTTGATGGTGGCCACGTTGCAGACCAGCAGCGCCGCGCAGATCGCGGCCGCCACGCCGCCGGTGGCCCGCTCCGCCGAGCGGCCCGACACCGCGTGCACGCCCTCGAGCAGATATCCAATGAGCAGCGGAAATATCGGTAGGAAGAAGCGCGCATCGAGAAATGGCCATGGAAGAAACAGCCCGATAAATCCGCAGGTAACGATGGCGCGCAGCGCGATGCGGCGGCGCGCGCACACGATAAACCCCAGGATAATGCACACCCAGGTTGCGATGCAGAGCAGCGTGAGCGGCAGGCTCAACGACTGGCGCAGCAGGCTCTCGACATGGCGGGCGGGATCCGAGAGAAGCGTCAGCGGAATCGCGGCGGCGTAGTAGGAAAGATTCTGCACGACGAGGTCGGCGAGCGGCATGTCTTCATAGCGCAGCACGATGTCGCCCTGGTACCCGGCATGGCCGCGACGCCAGAAATAGGGCAAGACGAGCCCGGTGAAGATTGCCGCGTAGGTGAGTGCGGGTTTCCAACCGATCCGCCGCACGGCAAAATAGACCAGCGTGGCGACAAACAAAACCATGCCGGGGGCCCGCAGATAAAATCCCAGTGCGGCCAGCACCGCAAGCCCGGCCGGCCCGCGCAGCGAATCGAAAGATAGGCGGCGCGCCAGAACCAGGTACCCGGTGGTGAGGCACAAGAAAGGGACGTCGGACAGCACCGTGCTCGCGAAGCGCGCGAGGAACGGGTTCATCGCCACCAGGGCGGTGGCGCCCCAGCGGATGGACGGCGGCTCCTCCTCGTAGAGGCGCGCCGTGAGCCAGACCGTGCCCAGCGCAAACAACACGCCCAGCAGTTTGAGCGGCATGAAATCGTGCGGCCAGAGGGCCCGCAGCGGCGCCAGCATCAGCGGAAAGCCGGGTGGGTATTTGCCATGCGGTGGCTGGCCCACCAGCTCGATGTCTGTATAGCCGGTGCCCTGCGCGAGCGACTGGGCCAGCGCGATGTACATGACGTCGTCGTTGAAGAAGCCGACAAAGAACGAGTTCCACAGGGCGATATAGAGCGCGCCGGCCACCAGGAGCGCGACAGCGATGTGGGGCATGGGCGAGGGGTTCGCGGCCAGACGAGAACTTCCGTCTCATCTTCGGGGCACGTGGAATGCGGCCCACCACAGAAGCGCTCGCGTTCAAGTACACTGAGGCGACCACCCGAACCGGGGCGACGGCCCTGGCCGGCCTGCCCAGCTACCTGGGTCTGGCGAAGGTACTCGGCTTGTCCGAGTGCGGGCGCACGACACGGCGCAGGGGTGGATGGCTGAACAGATCGTGATGGCGCTCGTCCTGCTGCAGTTGGAGGGGCGGCGACTGTGTGGACGACCTGAAAATCCTGGAGTCGGATGACGACGCCCGCCGACGAGATGATCTTCTAGCACTGGGCCCGCTGTGGCAAGAGCGAAGAGGCGCACGCCGTCATGAAGGAAGGACGACCTGGCCGGCGGCCGCATGGTTTGCGTCTTGACATCCGAAGGTGCCATTGTATAATAAGCCTCACTCCCGCCGGAGTAGCTCAGCGGTAGAGCAGGGGACTCATAAGCCCTTGGTCGTTGGTTCGATTCCGACCTCCGGCACCACGAAAGAAGCCCGCACCGGCGGGCTTTTGTGCTTTCTGGAGGGAGTGGCCGTTTGGGGGGCTGTCAGGCCGTGGTGGCTGTAGTGGTGGCTGTTCGTCCCGCAACCCGCGTTCCGGCCTGAGGCGATTCACGGCCTGGCGGGTGTGCGCTGGGGACAGGTGCGCATAGCGCAGGGTCATCTGGATCGTCTTGTGCCCCATCAACTCCTTGACGGGGTGTCGGTAACCCGGGCTGGCGCGAGGGTGTTGCAGCCGCGGCGGTGTTTGTTACCGCACGGGCGGTCTCGGTTGCCCGGCAATTCGCGGCGCGTGAGGCTCGGCGCGGGCTACAAAAATCGGTCGATCCACTTCCACTTGAGGACGCCGCCGTCGGGCCAATCGCTGGCGTGGTCGCGAGGTTGGGTCTTCGCGATCTGATACCAGTCGTAGGTTTCCAGCAGCAGCTCCACGTCCGAGCGGGTGTGGGTCCAGCCCAGCTCCCTGCGGGCGCGCGTCGTGTCGAGCACTCGATCCTGCCACGCGACTTTTTGCTGCTCCTCCTGGATGGGAGACAAGCGCAGCAGCGACAACACCTTCACGGCCGCGCGGACCAGCCACACCGGGAGAGGGCGGATGCGCGTCGCCGTGCCCGCGTGGTCGCGCAGCGCCTCCATCTGGGTGCGGACCGGTGTCGGATTCTCCACGCCCACATTGAACACGCCGCGATGGCCGGCGGCCGAGGCAAGCACGCAGGCCTCCGCCAGATCGTCCACGCCGATCATGTGAAAACGGTTGCGGCCTCCGCCCACGAGATACAGTGGACGACCGCGCTGCACGCGATCAAAAAGCAGGTGCAGCAGCCCCAGCCTCCCCCGCCCCAGCACGAAAAGCGGACGCAAGATGGCAATTTCCATGCCGCGCGCCAGATATTCGCGGCACACCAGCTCGGCGTCGATCTTGCTGACCGCATAAGGGCCCGAGGGGGCAGGTGGATCGTCCTCGCGGGTGGGGCGCCCGGGGCTCGACCCGCACAGCATCGCCGTGGAGACGTACACCACCTTGTTGACTTCCGCGCGGCGCGCCGCCTCCAGCACCATCTGGGTCCCCTGGACGTTGACCCGATGCATCTCCGACCCGCCGAGAGACAGCAGCATCTGCGCCGCCAGGTGAAACACGCAATTCACTCCGCGCAGCGCGCGCACGACGTCCGCAGAGGAGGTGACGTCGCCGCGCAGATATTCGAGCCGACCTGCCTGCATTTCCGACTCGGGAATGTCGGCCGGCGGCCGCAAATCCATGATGCGCACGGCCGCGCCCGCCGCGCGCAAGCGACGAACCAGCGCCGCGCCGATAAAGCCCGAGCCACCCGTCACCAGGTACATTATCCGCCGCCCCCTACCGTGGGGTTTATCATCGTGCCGCTCGGCGCGTCGTTCCAGGACTTCACCCGATACAGCCGGAGCGGCATCCCGCCGCTGGCCGGCACGTCGAAATCCTCGATCACTTCAAATTCTCCAAACTGTTGGTAATATTGCTCGGACAGCGGATGGCGCAGCGCCAGCAGGTACACCGCGCCGCCGGATTCGATGCGCTTGCGGATGCCGGCCGGCGTCTCGCCCGAGTTGTAGAATACCGGCGCATAGTCCGAGCGATAGATGGCGTAGCGTGATAAATTCTTGCGGCCTAACTCGGACATGTCGTCGGCCAGGATGGTCCGCGCGGGCGCGTAGATGAGAAAATAATGGTGGGTGAAAATAAAGTCGTGCAAAAGCCACCCGTCAGCCGCCACGCGGGCGCTCACCGAGGCCACCACGTCGCGGTCCCGGGAGTACCAGTAGGCCAGCGGATCGCGGACCATCATCAACACGTTGCACGCCACCAGAAGCACCGCCAGGGCCGCCGCAATCCCCCGCCGCGGGCCGCGT
>VGFD01000532.1 GCA_016868975.1 Armatimonadota bacterium
GCCGGACGATGCGGAGGTGGGCGGTATCCGCGGGCGCGAGGCGCTCGAGCGGCTGCGCAACGTGGTCGGGCGCGTGGAATCGTCGCGGCGGCCGGCGACCGCTGAGGAAGGTTTCGAGATCGTGCGTCGGCGGCTGTTCGAGCCGCTCGCCGGACCGGACGCCTTCAAGCAGCGCGACGTGACGGCGCGTGCCTTCGCCGAGCTCTATCATGCCCAGGCGGCGGAGTTTCCGCCGGAGTGCCGGAGCGCCGACTACGAGAAACGCATCCAGGCGGCCTTTCCCATCCATCCCGAGATCTTCGACCGGCTCTACACCGACTGGTCCACGCTGCTCAAGTTCCAGCGCACGCGCGGCGTGCTGCGCCTGATGGCCGCGGTGATCCACAGCCTGTGGGAGAAAGGGGACCGCAACCCGCTCATCCTGCCGTCCACGGTGCCGATCGACGATCCGCGCGTGCAGTCGGAACTCACGCGCTACCTCTCGGACAACTGGGCACCGATCATCGAGAAGGACGTGGACGGCCCCAACTCGCTACCGCTGAAGATCGATGCCGAGGTTCCCAATCTCGGGAAGCTTTCGGCCACGCGCCGGGTTGCGCGCACCATCTATCTCGGGTCCGCGCCGACTTCGGCGGCCGCGCATCGCGGCCTTGAAGACAGGCGAGTGAAATTGGGCTGTGTGATGCCAGGAGAATCACCAGCCGTCTTTGGCGATGCCCTAAGACGTCTCGCGGCATCCGCCACCCATCTTTATCAGGACGGGCCGCGCTTCTGGTATGCCACGCAACCTACGGTCACCAAGCTCGCCGAGGACCGTGCCGAGAAACTGAGGCGCGACCCGGACAAGCTGGCGGCCGAACTCGATGCCCGCCTGCGAGCCGACCTCAAACGCAACGGCGATTTCTCGCGGATACATCCCCTTCCGCGCTCGGGCGCGGATGTGCCTGACGATTACGACGCGCGCCTCGTGGTGCTGCCGTCCGAGCATTCCTACAGCAAGGAGCCAGACAGCTCGGCGGAAGTGGCGGCAAAGGCCATTCTCGAATCGCGCGGCAATGCCCCCCGTCTTTATCGAAACACGCTCGTGTTTCTGGCAGCAGACCGCGTCCGGCTCCAGGATCTGGACGAAGCCCTTCGTAAGTATCTCGCTTGGTCTTCCATCGTCGCCGAAAAAGAGGCGCTCAATCTTGATCCCCATCAGGCGCGGCAGGCGGAAACCCAGAAGCAGGCGGCGGACGGCGCGGTGACCGCCCGACTCCCGGAGACATATCAATGGCTCCTGGTACCGGAGCAATCCAATCCTCAGTCTCCGGTCAAATGGGAAGCGGTTCGCCTCACCGGTGGCGACGCGCTAGCCGTAAGGGCCAGCAAGAAGCTGCGGAGCGACGAACTCCTTGTCACCGGCCTCGGTTCGACAATCTTGCGAAAGCACTTGGACGCCGTACCGCTCTGGCGAGGCAATCATGTAGCGATCAAGCAGGTCGTCGATGATTTCGCCCGCTATCTTTATCTGCCGCGCATAGCCGGCTCCGAGGTGCTCGTGCAGGCTATTCGTGACGGCATCGCCCTCTTGACGTGGCGCGCGGACACGTTCGCGTACGCGGAGAGCCACGATGAGAGCGCTGGGCGTTATCCGGGACTGCGCGGCGGGCAAGTCGTGTCGCTCTCGTCGGACAGCACGGGTGTGTTGGTCAAGCCCGACGTGGCACGGCGTCAGATGGATGCCGAAGCACCCGCGGCGGCTGCAGCGAACGGGGCGAGCACTGAAGCCGGCGCGGGCGCTGGTCCACCCGGGACCGATGGCGCTTCTACCGGAGCTGCTGGAGCCGCCGGCGCTCCCTGTGGTGCGGCCGGGCCTCCGAAGGCAGCGCCACGTCGGTTCTATGGCACGGTCAAGCTCGACCCCGCGCGCGTCGGTCGCGACGCCAGCCGCATCGCCGACGAGGTGATCGCGCATCTCGCCGGACAAGTGGGCGCCGAGGTCACGGTCACGCTGGAAATCGAGGCCAGGCTGCCGAACGGCGCCTCGGAGCAGATCGTGCGGGTAGTGACCGAGAACGGCCGCACGCTGAAGTTCGACAGTCAGGGGTTCGAGAAGGAGTGAACGTTCCATGTTCGCTCGCACCATCGGCATCTATTATTCCGGCGCGGAAACGCCGACCGCGGACCTCAAGGGCCTGCGCGTCTATCTTGCTGAAGGCGATACGCGTCCGGTAGAAGTCCTGCCGCCGCCCAGCCCGCGCAAATACTGGACGCGGCGCGGCATCGCCGAATGGCTGGTGGAACGGCTCGCCGAAGACACGCCAACGCTGGTCGGGATCGACCACGGCTTCTCGTTTCCGCTGCGCAATTTCGAGGCGCATGGCCTGAAGCCCGACCTGACACCACCCGAACGCGCGGTGGCGCAGGTGGAGGGCTGGATGCTCGGCGTGGCTTAGGAACAGCCGGGCTCGCTATCGCCGCGACGGGATGAGCGCGATGTCCGCCTCCCGGGCTTCTTGAAGGGCATCCATCTTCGACCCGAACCGTCCCGCCGCCGCGCGCATCGGATCGCCTGGGGTTTCTGGCGATCTTGAGGGATGTCCAGGGTGCCGGCGCCGATAGGCGATACCCTGCGGACCAAGACCCCATCTTCCCGATCACAATCTCACAGGCAGGGCGGCGTTCGCCGAACGGCAACATGCGCCTATCTATCCCGGCAGCGGCCAGATTGCTACCCAAAACGCTACCCCAGCCCTCCACGCAGACGAGAAGCGGCACCTAAATCATTGATATTATGGTGGGCGCACCAGGATTCGAACCTGGGACCCGCTGATTAAGAGTTTCGAATTCCAACTTGACAGCCGCCGCCACATTCCGACAGGACCATCACAATTCGGCTCTACAAAGCCAATTCCGAAGCGACACGTTCCGACAGGTCCCGCCTTGACTTCGCTCCCAAGTGGTCGCACGATGGTCGCACGGATCGAGCGGGGAAATTCGGTCATGGCCCTGACGAAGCGCGCAATCGACGCAACGAAACCGCCGGCGAGCGGCGAGACGATGATCTGGGATGACGCCATGCCCGGCTTCTGCTGCCGCGTGCGCGCGTCGGGCGCCAAGCTCTACTACCTGAAGACCCGCGTGAAAGGCCGCGTCCGCTGGTTCGCCATCGGCCGGCATGGTGCACCCTGGACGGTCGAGACGGCCCGGCGCGAAGCCAAGAGCCTGCTGGGCGCGGTGGCCGATGGCGAAGACCCGGCGACGGCGCGGGACGCGGAGCGCAAGGCGCCCACCGTGGCGGAGCTTGCCGAGCGGTTCCTGGCCGAGCACGCCGAAGCCAAGCGCAAGGCCAGCACGGCGCGCGAGTATCGCCGCTTGCTGAACCTGCATGTCCTGCCGGAGCTTGGGGCGCGGCAGGTGAAGGACGTGGCGCGCAACGACATCGCCCGCCTGCATCACGGCATGGTGGGCGTGCCCTATCAGGCGAACCGTACGCTGGCGGTGCTGCGGAAGTTCTTCAATTGGGCCGAACAGCACGGCCAGCGGCCGGACGGCAGCAACCCCTGCCGGCATGTTGAGAAGTTTCCCGAGAACAAGCGCGAACGGTTCTTGAGCGAGGCCGAGCTTGCGCGGCTGGGCGAGGCGCTGGCGGCGGCGGAAGGCCGGGAAAGCCCACACTTCCTGGCGGTGGTGCGGCTCCTGGTGTTCACCGGCGCGCGGCTGGGCGAATGGCTGGGCGCGCGCTGGGAGTGGATCGACTTTGAGCGGGGCGTTGTGCGGCTGCCGGATTCCAAGACCGGCGCCAAGAACCTCTACCTCAACCCGCCCGCGCTCGACGTGCTGGCAAGCCTGCCGCGCCTTGCCGGCAACCCGCACGTCATCGTCGGCGCGAAGCCGGGCGCCGCGCTGGTGAACGCCGAAAAGCCGTGGCGGGCGATCCGCAAGGCGGCCGGGCTGGACGATGTGCGCCTGCACGACCTTCGCCACAGCCACGCCAGC
>VGFD01000533.1 GCA_016868975.1 Armatimonadota bacterium
CGCAGGTGGTGGCCTCTCAGCTGGCGCCGGCCCAGCGCCTTGTGGACGTCGGCTGCGGCAACGGGCGGGACGCTGCCCTGTTTGCGTCGCTGGGGCATCACGTGACGGGTATCGATCCGTCGGCGGTGGCCATCACGCGATGTGGGGAGCGATTTGTGGCGCCGAACCTGACGTTTGTTCGAGGGACACTTCCGGAGCAGGGGCTGCAGGCATCCTCGCACGATGCGGTGTATTGCCGGTTTGTGCTGCATGCGATGCCGCTTGACGAGGAAGTGGCGACGTTGCAGGCGGCCCGATCCGTCCTGCGACCGGGAGGCCGCTTCTTCATCGAAGCGCGGTCGGTCACCGACCCTCTGGCCAGGCAGGGCGAGGTGCTCAGTCCCGACGAGCGCGTCCACGACCACTATCGTCGCTTTCTCGTCCGCGCCGACGTTGAGGCGCGGCTTCAGGCCGGCGGCTTCCGCGTTGCATCATCACTGGAGTCACGCGGTCTCTCGGTCCATGGCGGTGATGATCCCGCCCTCATCAGAATTACCGCCGTCGCAGAAGCATGAACAAGAAGATTCTCTTTCTGGTGGACCACAAACACCGGGACCTGCCCAGCATCAGCCTGATCGGCTACCACTTGAAAGCCCGCGGCTTTGCCCCGACGTTTGTGGGGGTGGGCGATGAGCTCGCCGTGATCGAGACATTCGATCCGGGATTCATCGTGCTGCCAAAGCCGGTCTACGACTACGAACGGCTGATTCGGTGGAAGCGTGATGGCCGCCGGCTGGTTGTGCTCGAGACGGAAGGGAATCCTCAGGATCGTGAGTTCGAAATGCGAATCCGGATTCCACCCGACCTCTATCTGTTCTGGAACGAGGCCATGGCGGAGCGGTATCGACCCCAACTGCCGGCATCGCAGACCACGATTACCGTGACCGGATTTCCCCGGTCGGACTTCCTCCATCCGCGGCTGGCCCGTGTTTTTCCGGACCGACAGGAACTGATGACGCAATACGGCCTGGACCCCGCTCGGCCTACGCTCACCATCGCGACCAGCGCCCAGGACTCACACTTCTCCGAGGATCGCGTTAAACAGAAGCGCAAGCGACGTGTGCGCAGTCTCGCGAAGACGGCGGAATATCTGGAGATCGTGGCGAACATGCGGGACCTGCGGGACCGGACCGTCGAGTTGGTGACAAAGCTCACGAAGGATGCGCCGCACATCAACATTGCGCTCAAACCCCATCCGCACGAAAACGTGGTGTTCTGGGCGGACTTCATCAAGTCATTGAATGCGCCGAACGTCGCGCTCGTTGTCGGAGCGCCAATCAATCACCTCCTGCTCATCTCGGATTTGCACGTGGCCTTCAACGTGTGCACGACGACCGTCGAAGCGCTGCTGGCCGGCGTGCCGGCCATCGAGTTGCAGACCGGCCGCAGCCGTGTGTTGTATGGGGAGTCGCATCTGGATGTGCCGACGTACCGCGCGACGTCGTATGCGGATGTGGCCGCAGCAGTCGAGGCGGAACTGGGCAGCGACCGGGCCCGTCGCCATGAGGCGCCGGATCAGAAAGCCAAGTTGGATGTCTACGTGTCCACGTTTCTGCATGTCCATGATGGCCGCCGCTGCGAGACGTCTGCCGCCAAGATCGCTGCGTGGATTGAGGACACGGCGCCGGCGCCTCGAGGGTGGCGGGTGTTGCTCGCCAACCCGCGCCTGGCGGCCCTGTTTGGCCTCGTGCGCCTTTGGGCGCGTGTGCGCGCGGTGACGGATCGTACTGTGGACCCGGATTTGATTCGCCAAGTCAACGCGCCATCGGCGGAGAACGCTCGTGCGACCCGCAGCGTGCAGGGCGTCGTCGTGGACGCCGAGTTCGGACTGTTCGACAACCGGATGCGCCCGGGTGACGAGCGGGAATGGATGGATAGGTTCGCGAGGGCCTTTTCACCGCCATGTTGACCGTCCTCAAGGATCTGTTCGTCGTCTTCGGCCGGCCTGCGCGTCGCCGCCTCGGGCTGCTGGCGCTGGCGACCGCCGTGGTGGCGGTGCTGGAAGGGGCCAGCGTCGCCGTGGTCCTGCCGTTTGTGCAGCTGGTACTCGACCCCGACGCCGCGGTGGGGGCCACTGGGTTGCGCATGGCCGAAGCCATGGGGGTGCAGGTGTCGATGGCACCCGTCGTGCTGGTCGGCTGGGTGGCCTTCACACTGTTTGTCACCGCGACGCTGCTGTCGGCCCTGACTGCGTGGATGACGTTTCGGATCGCCGCGGGCGAAAACCTGCGCCTGTCCCTGCGCCTGCTGCGTACCTACATGCAGCAGTCCTATCCGTTCCACCTTGAGCGCAACTCAGCCGCGCTGTCGAAGAACGTCATCTATGAAGTCGACATGATGACGATGAACCTGCTGGTGCCGGTCGTGACGCTGGTGGGTCGCGTGATGATGGTCATCTCCACCTTTGCGTTTCTCGTGTACGCCGACCCGCGGGCGGCGTTGGCGACGGTTGGCGGCGTCGGCGTGGTGTACGTGGTGTTGTACGGTGCCATGAAACAACCGGTCGCCCGCTTGAGCCGCCGACGCGGCGTGGCCGTTACGCAGCGTGCCCAGGCCGTACAGGAGGCGCTCGGCGGCGTGAAGGAAACCAAGGTCCTGGGCCGCGAGTCCTTTTTTGTGGACCGTTTCCAGCACGCCGCTGGTGAGTTTGCCCACGTGGGGGCGACCAGCCAGATTATCGGATCCATTCCCAAGTTCTTCCTTGAAGCGGTCACGATTGGTGGGGCACTACTCGCGATTGTGCTGTTGATTGACAGCGGGCTCGGCGGCGCAGGGCTCGTCCCCATGCTGGCGCTGTATGCGGCGGCGGCCTACCGCGTCATGCCGGCGATTCAACAGATTTACACCGGCGCCACCAACGTGCGGTACCTCGCGGACCTCGTGACCATGATGAAAGCGGAAGTGGCTTTGCCGGTTCCGATCCCCGTGCCTCACACGGTGCGGCCCAGGTTGACGTTCAGCGAACACCTCCGTCTGGTGAATGTCAGTTTTTCGTATCCGGGAACCGTTGCGCCGACGTTGTCGCGTGTGTCGCTGACCATTCCGAAGAACAGCCGGCTGGGGATTGTTGGAACCACCGGCTCCGGCAAGTCGACGCTGGTGGATGTGATGCTGGGGCTCCTGACGCCCTCCGCGGGCGAGCTCCGGGTCGACGAGACCCCTCTTGACGCCGACAACTTGCGGGCCTGGCAAGACAACGTCGGATACGTGCCGCAGACGATTTATCTCTCCGACGATTCGATTCGCCGCAATATCGCGTTCGGCGTCCCCGAGCACGAGATTGACAATGCGGCGGTGGCTCGCGCGGCCGCCCTGGCGGGCATCCATCGCTTCATTGTTGAAGAGTCGCCGGAGGGCTACGACACCTTCGTCGGCGAGCGCGGCGTGCGGTTGAGCGGTGGACAGAGGCAACGCATCGGCATCGCCCGGGCGCTCTATCGTGATCCTGACGTGTTGATCCTTGACGAAGCGACCAGTGCGCTGGACAGCCGCACGGAGCAGGACGTCATGGCCGCGATCGGCGCTTTGAGCGGGCGCAAGACGATTCTGATCGTCGCGCACCGGTTGTCGACGATTCGGGAGTGTGACGCGGTGGTGGTGGTGGACCGGGGTGAGGTTGTCGAAACAGGAACCTACGACGACCTCGTCGCCCGGGGTGGGGTATTCAGCCGGTTGGCGCAGGGAATTCCGGCGTGACACGCGCGCGTGCTGTGCGGGTGCTGGTCAGCGCACGGGATGTCGGCGCCGCCAGGCAGAATCTGGCCCTGATGCGCGCGTGTGCCCGAAGCGTGGTGCCCGTGGAGTGCACGGCGCTTGTCCAGGAGCCGGCGGCTTCGGTCTTCCGGTCGGCGGGGATGCCGGCGACGGTTGCGACACCGGCCACCATGCGGCGCACCATTGACGACACGTTTACCAGAGTGCGCCCTCAGTTCGTCACGA
>VGFD01000534.1 GCA_016868975.1 Armatimonadota bacterium
TCATCCGCATGGAAGACGGCACCGAGATCGGGGGCTTCACGGTGCAGGCCGAGGAGCGTCGGCTGGTCCGCTGAGTGGCGCGCAGGCGCGCCCTCCACCCTTGACTCATCGGTCAGTATGTGCTACTTTGCGAATTGAAATTCAGATTCAAGGAGACCATTGCATGCCCCGACGCAGCGAAACCCCAGGCGAAGGTGACTTTGGCCTTACCCGTCCCGAGCTGGAAGCCGACTGCAAGACGCTTGACGGCATTTCGCCGAAGACGAAGGCCCTGCTGGCCAATAGCCTGAGGGCGTACCAGCGCAAGCTGGAGAGAGCCGGGCGGCGCGTCCCCGCCCGGCTCTTCTCTTTGCTGAAAACAATGGACGTCGCGGAGAAACAGAACCTGCCCCTCAAAGACGTCGGCGAGCGCCTCGGCGTCCGCCCCGAGCTGCTGCTGTCCGCCATCAAGCGTGGGCGTCTGTACGGGTTCAAGACGCCGGTCGACCATCCCCCGGGACACGTCTGGTGCACTACGGTGCAAGAAGCCCGCAAGTACATGGCGGAAGTGCAAGAGTGGCGCCGCGAGGGCATGCACAAGACGAAGCGCTACACCACGCCGTCGGAGTAATCAGCATCCGCTCATGGAGAGAAGTCCGCGAACAGGAGCTGGCCGCGGGCCTGGCGGAGCAGGTCTTGCGCGGTGAGCGTCGCGGTGTCGACCCGGGTGAGGTCGGACGACGACCAGCCGAGTTGCTCGCCGGCGTCGCCGAGCTTGCGGTCCGCCTGGTCGACCGAGATGCGGAGTTCACGGGCGGAGGGGCTCACGTCCACGCCCGGGCGATCGAACTTGATGTCGCTGATGTACTGATCCACGAAGATCAGCGCGCCCTCGGCGTCGTCGATCTTGCCAGATCCGCTGCTGAGGTGGTCGCGAAGGCCGCCGCCGCTCTCGGTGGCCCGCTGCAAGAAACTTGCCGCCTGACTGAGCACGGGCAGTACGTCCGCATACTTCTGCGGATCGCGTGACAGCTCCGAAGTCAGGCGACTTAACCTCTCGCTCGCGTTGTTCAGCCCCGCGCCCACCCGGCTGGTGTCGGCCGCGGCCCGCTGCACGCTCAAGTCGGAGTCGCGCAGGCTGTTGCGCGTCGACCACAGGATGAAATCCAGGTCGCGCCCCTCGCGGCTCGAATCGACGCGCGCCGTGTCCTGCTCGGCGCGGCGCAGCGGCCAGTCCATGCGGGTCAGGTCCCCGCTGGTGCGGCGCACGTTGAAGTGCGCGTAGCGCACGTCGTCGCCGGTCACGCGCACGTCGACGCGCACGTTGCCCAGCATCGCCAGCACCTCGTCCAGCGCGGCTACCGCGTCATTCGCGACGGGGGGCGGGGGCGGAGCGGGCGGCGTCTCGACGGCTGCGGCGGCCGGCGCATCCACGGTGTCCGTCGGGTAGAATTCGGGCGTGCAGTCCGGCGGCACGCACTGCCGAGGCAGCGCGAACTTGAGCAGGCCTTCCTTCTTCTGGTCCGTGACTGGGATCCGGATGACCGCCGGATTCTCCCTGATCTCCATGCGATGCTGTGCCACCTGTCGAGACGTTACGGAATTTCTCCCGCGTGGCGTCAGTATAGTCGACCTGACCACCGTATGCCATTAACGAATTGTTACCGGGATGATGCCAATTCCACCGGAGCGCACGTCGGGCAGCCTACCGCTTCTTGCGCTTCGCCTGATCGCGATACGCCGAAATCGGCGCGGCGCCCCCGGCCGTCGTCTTCGGTCGCCGGCCCGGCGCCTTCGCCGTCTCCGCGATCGTGCGCTTCTGCTTGCGCGTGGGACGCCCGCCGAGGGGCTCCTCGTCCTGGAATTCGAACTCCAGCGTGGCAATCCGCACCGGCGTCCCGCTGGCAGCCCCCGCGTGCTTGAGCGCGTCGTCGACGCCCATGCGGAACAGGCGCGCCTGTAGCCACTGAACGGCCTCGTCATTCTCCAGGTTGGCCATCGACACCATGCGCTCCAGCGCGCGCCCCTCGACGACGAAGCCCTCGCCGTCGCGGCGCACCGTGAAGCGCGCCTGTGTGCCGCGGCGGCGGCCCGGCCGCCCGACGAAATCCTCCAGGCCGGCGCCCTCGTCAAGGTCGAAGACCTCAACCTCTTCCTCTTCGTCGTCTTCCTCCAGCAGGACGTCAGTGGCTTCGAAGCGCACCACGGCCTCCCCGGACACGAGATCCTCGAACCGCGCGTTCACGTGCTCAAGCAGCGCCTCGAGCCCCTCGCTCTGCTTCGCGGAGATGGCCACCGGATCAAGCCCTTCCGCGCGATACGCAGCCAGCAACTCGGACCAGTTGTCGATGGGCAGGTCGATCTTGTTGAGGGCCACCACCTCCGGTCGATCCTCCAACCCGCGCCCGTAGTGCGCAAGCTCGGAGCGAATCGCGCGGTACGGCGCGAGGGGATCTTCCACGCGCAGGCTGCTTGAGTCGATGACGTGCACCAGCAGCCTCGTCCGTTCGACGTGCCGCAGAAACTTGTGGCCCAGCCCGACGCCCTCGTGGGCCCCCTCGATCAGCCCGGGGATATCCGCGAACACGGCGCGCCGATGCTCGTCGAGCCACACCATCCCCAGGTTCGGGACCAGCGTGGTAAAAGGATAGTCGGCGATGCGCGGGCGCGCCGCCGAGATCCGCGACAACAGGGTGGACTTGCCGGCGTTGGGAAAGCCGATGATGCCCACCTGGGCGATGACCTTCAGGACCAGCTTGAGCCAGCGTTCCTCGCCGGGCTCGCCCTTTTCCGCGAAACGGGGCAGCTTGTAGGTGGCCGAGGCGAAGGCCGCGTTTCCGCGCCCGCCGATCCCGCCGCGGGCGGCGAGAAACACCTGCCCGTGGTAGGCAAGGTCGGCGATGATGTCCCCGCTGTCGGGATCCCCAACAATTGTCCCGACCGGCACGTGGATGGTCTTGTCGTCCGCGTTCTCGCCGGTGCAGTTGCTGCCCATGCCGTGCTGGCCGCGGTCGGCCTTGAAGTGCACCCCATGGGAAAAGTCGTTGAGGCTGTTGATGTTCTCGTCGGCGACCAGAAACACGCTGCCCCCGCGCCCGCCGCTGCCCCCACTGGGGCCGCCCTTGGCGATGTACTTTTCCCGATGGAAGGCGAGGCAGCCGCTGCCGCCGTCGCCGCCCTTCACGTAGATCTTGACTTCATCCAGGAATCCGGTGTTCATGACAGGTCCTCAAAAGCAACAGGCCCACAAATACTCTTTGTGGGCCGTCGCGTCGGTTCAAAACGCCCCAGGTCTGCTACTGCGCGGGAGCCGCCTCGACCACGTTGACCAGCTGGCGGTTGCGGCGCTCGGCGAACTCGACCACGCCGTCGGCGGTCGCGTACAGCGTGAAGTCGGTGCCCATCCCCACGTTCTTGCCGGGGTAGAAGCGCGTGCCCCGCTGGCGGACGATGATGTTGCCGGCGCGCGCGGCCTGGCCGCCGTAGATCTTCACGCCGAGGCGCTTGGCGTTGCTGTCGCGGCCGTTGCGCGTGGAGCCGAGGCCCTTCTTGTGGGCAAAAAGCTGCAAGTCAAAGACGAACATTGGGTCCTCCAAATTTGTACCGCCGCAAAGCAGCGCAGGCAAATCTTGCTGAATCGGCATTATACCATGGCCGCGCAAGAGGGCGCAAGCGCCGCTCCGTCGAAAATTACCCCGACAACACGCCCAAAAGGGTACGCCCATGAAGCTCCGCCTCGCATCCCTGCTGGTCCTCCTTGTGGTCCTCAGCCTGCCCGCCTGGTCGCAGGGCAAGGATGCCCCGCGCCCTCGGCCGGTCATCGGGCCGACGACCGTCACCCTGGGCGACGGCCTTGCCACCGTGGCCGTTCCGAAGGGCTGGGCGTATCTCAACAAGACCGATACCCAGAACCTGCTCAAGGCCAACGGCAACGAGCCCGACGGCAGCGAGCTGGGCGCCTTGATGCTGGCCGACGAGAACTC
>VGFD01000535.1 GCA_016868975.1 Armatimonadota bacterium
CGCTTTAGTTCCGTCCCGTAGGCGGCCCAATCGCCGGCGCGCTGGGCTCTTTCCGCGCGCTCGAGGTGCTCGCGGGCTTCACGGCTCAAGCGGACCCACTCGGCGGGCGGCTTTTCCGGCGTTTCCGGCTTTTGCGGCGGCGGGCCTGCCGTCGGGGGAGCAGGCGCCGGGGCGCGCCCGACCTCCTTGCCGAACACGGCGGCCAGAGAGGCGTCGAGCGTCTCTTCCATGGCGATGCGATTGCCCTGCACCACGATCACCCGCTTCAGCTCGGGAAGCGCGCTCTGGCCGCCCTCCCCGCGCCCGGTGCTGGCCAGGTACAGCGGCTGCACGTAGATCAGCGACTCCTCGATGGGGATGACCAGCAGCGAGCCAAACTGCACCTTGGAGCCACTCTGGTTCCACAGCGTGATCTGCTGGGATATCCGTGAGTCCTGGTTGATGAGCGCGCGGATCTGGTCGGGGCCATATACCAGTTTCTGCTTGGGCAGGCGGAAGACCGCGAGCTTCCCGTACGAGGGCCCGTCGCAGCGCGCGGCCATCCAGGCCACCATGTTCTGCTTGCGGGCCGGCACGAACGGGGCCATCAGGATAAACTCCTCGCGGGCCGCGCCGGGCAGTCGGGTGATGGTGTAGTACGCGATGTCCTCGCGGTCGTCGCTGGCCTGGGGAAGCACCCAGACGTCCTCTTTGTTGTAGAAGACCTGGGTGTCTTCCATGTGGTAGGTGCCCAGGATGCGCGCCTGCACCTGGAACAGCGTCTGAGGATAGCGCAGGTGCGCGCGCAGCGCCGGCTCCAGCGCATCGACCGGCTGGAACACGCCGGGGAAAGCGGCGGCGGCGGCGGCCACCATCGGCTCGCTGGGATCCACCACGAACACCCGCACCGACCCGTCGTAGGCGTCGATAACCGTCTTCACCGAGTTGCGGATGTAGTTGACCGAGCCGTTCACCACGCTGGTCCGCGCGGCGTAGGGCATGCGGTCGGTGGTCAGGTAGCCGTCGAGGATCCAGACCAGGCGGCCGTCCACCACCACCATGTAGGGGTCGTCGTCGTACGTCACCATGGGCGTCACCCGCCGCGCCATCTCGCTCACCACGCGATGGTACAGCACCCGGCTGCCGGCCTTGATGTCGGTGGAGAGTAGAATTTTCGGCTCGCCAAAATACAGGAAATAGGCAAATTTCCGCAGCCAGCCGTCCATCACGACGCCGCCGAGCCCATCGTACTCGTTGTAGGCGTTCTTCTCCCCGTCCGGGTAGTCCAGCTCCTTCGCCTCGGTGTGGGTAAACACGTACCCGGCGCCGCGGTGCTCGCCGAAATAAATCCGCGGCTGCTTGACCTCCAGCGGCTTTTCAGTGGTGGTCGGCGGAATGTCCTTGACGAAAAATTCCGGCAGCCCTTTCGAGGTGATGCGGGCCACCGGGCCCATGCACACGCCAAAGCCGTGGGTGTAGGTGAGGTGCTCGTTGAGCCAGGTGCGGCTGGGCAGGCGGCTCACGTCCAGCTCGCGGGGGGAAAGCGAGGTTTGCACCAGCCGGCCGTCGATCTCGTAGCGGTCGTTGTCGACGTCCACGAAGCGATAATAGGTGCGCAATTCCTGCAATTGTCCGTAGGTGTCGAGCAGTTGCTGGCTGTCCCACAGGCGGATGTTGTCCACCGTGAGGCGATTGGCGGACACCGCCTGAGCGCTCAGGTTCTCGTCAGCGGCGAACTCGCGCGACTCCATGTCGAGCAGGCCGTACGCGAAGCGCGTGTTGTGGATGGCGTGGCGCAGATACTCCTGCTCTTTTTCCAATTCGTTGGGCACCACCGAGAGGCGCTGCACCAGCGTCGGGACGACCCCCTGGCCGATCAGGGAAACCGCGACCAGGATGAGGACCATCACGGCCGACAATTTCCATCCGCGCACGAACGCGTTGACCAGCAATCCCACCGCGGTCGCCACCGCGATCCATTGCAGGATGAGCAGCACCGGTCGCAGCGCGTTCACGTCGGTGTAGCCGGCCCCCACCATCAGGTTGTGCTGGGAGAGCAGCAGGCCGTACGCGAACAGCCGGTAATCCCACGCCTTCACCAGTGCGAGCAGCGCCAGCAGGCACAGCAGGTGGCGCCGCGCGCCGCTCATGAACGACACGCGCCGCGCGAAAAACTGAATGCTGCGGTGGTACAGGTGGAGCGCCACCGACATCCCCAGGCAGATGATCAGAACGAATTGCAGCCAGCCGGCGAGATACTGCAAGAAGGGCAATTGGAAAATGTAAAAACCGGCGTCGTTCCCGAAAATCGGATCCAGCGGAACGCCGCCTGGCGCGCCGAATTTCCCGCCGTGCTGAAAATACAGCCAGTCCATCCAGCGCCCGGTGGCGCCCACCCCGGACAGGAACGACAGGAACAGGGCCACCGCGAGAAACGTGCGGTCGGTGAATTTCTGCACCAGCGGAGCGCGCGTCATGTCGAACACGTTGCCGCCAATCCAGACGCCGTCGCGCGGGCGCACCAGGCGCACGATGGCGAGGTTGAGCAGCAGAATGCCCAGCATGCCGCCGCCCATCAGCCCGAACATCAGCAGGCTCACGGTAAGGGTGCGCGTGTAGACCTGGGGATATCCGACGCTCTCGTACCACCACGACTCGGTGGCGAAGTGCACGAGGGGCGGAGCCAGGAACAGCGCAGCCAGGACGACGATGAGCAGCGTCCAGGCGCGCGGCCTCATTTGAGGTAAAGCCCTACCGGTCGGTGGTCAAGCACGTCGTTTTCAAGCTTGTCACGCTCTGGATCCGGATAGCCGAACAGATCCACGACCTCAATGGGGAAGATGCGGGCCTCGGTGACTTCGCCCAGCTTTTGATCGACGAGGATGGCGTCAAACGAGTTGGGCCAGCCGTTCCAGGGGATGGTGCAGATGGCGGCCAGATCGGTGGACCCGGTGCCGATGTCGTCGCGCATCAGCGTCTCGGTGGACAGGCCGGCGTCGGCATAGCCGCGCAGGGCAAGGCGCTGCTCCTCCTGCGGGTTGGAGTTCCAGTCGCCCACCAGCACGAAGCGCAGCGCTTCCGGGGCAATTCCCCAGGACGGCTTCAGGGGGTTGAGCTCCCAGAAGCAGTCGACCCACTTGCGAGCCAGCAGGCACTGACCGAAATTGCGCAGCGACGAGATCATCTTGCAGATGCCGAAATAGGTCTGGTTGGGGACGTCCTTTGGATACTTCCCCGTCCTGATGTCTTCGGGAAACTTGCTCTTGGGATGGAAGAACCCGATGGCCAGCACGTGGCCCTCCACCCGCACCAGCACGGCCAGCGGCTCCCGGGAGAGGCGCAGCTTCATGCCGCCCATCTGGAATGTGTCGAGGTCGATGGGCTCCACCTCGATCTCCTGGGGCACCTTCAGCTGCGGCTCTAGCACCTCCACGTCGTCGCGCACCAGCACCACGTTGCGGATCTCGCGCTGGTTGGGATAGCCGATGGAGACCGCGTTGTAGACCACGCCGGCCTGGGCCAGCGGGCGGGTGAGCTGCTCGATGGCATCGCCCGGCCCGATCTCCGACAGGCACAGCACGTGGGGCCGCTGCGACGCGACCACGTCGCACACGCGGGCCACCTTCTCGGCTCCCACGGCGCCATACACCCCCCAGTTCAAGAGGTTCATGGAGAGCACCAGGCAGCGGCCGTTCACACTCATAGCCGGAGTTTTTAGCGCAGCCATGAGGGGTCTCCTGCCCCAGACCAGGGTTCGCGCCACCGGGCTCATCCGGAACGGGGTGCCTCCTTTGGGTGGGCTCGCGGCCAGCCCCAGCGGCGGTTGACGCCACCGGGTGGCTTCAATGGTCCCCGAGTTCAGTGGCCGATTCCACCGGTCGGAATTTAGCCACCGGGTGGATTCACCGGTCCCCCCGAGTTCAGTGGCCGATTCCACCGGTCGGAATTTAGCCACCGGGTGGATTCACCGG
>VGFD01000536.1 GCA_016868975.1 Armatimonadota bacterium
AGTACGCCTTCCGGCTGGTCTGGGAAGCGCTCCACGAGCGGGCCACGCTGCGCCGCCTGGTTCCCCACCTTGCCAAACCGGTGCCGTTCCTGTTCCCGATCTACAAAGGACATCCGGTGGGCCCGCTCAAGCTCGACCTGGGGCTCTGGCTGTACGACGCCATGGCCGGCAGCCAGAACCTGGGGCGCCACCAGCGGCTCAGCGCCGGGGCGATGTCCCGCATGGAGCCGCGACTGCTCACCACCGACCTGGTGGGCGGCTGCTTCTACTACGACGCGGTGACCGACGACGCGCGCCTCACGCTGGAGACGGCGCGCTCGGCGTGGCGGCACGGCGCCGACCTCATCCCCTTCGCGCGGGTCGAGGAGTGGATCGAGGAGGGCGGCGCCGTGCGCGGCGTGCGGGTGCGCGACGTGGCGCTGGATTCCCGCGCGGACCTGCTGGAAATTCGGGCGCGTTGCCTGGTGAACGCGACCGGGCCCTGGACCGACGGCGTCCGCGGCAAGGCCGGTCTGGAGCGTCCCCTGCTGCGCACCACCAAGGGCGTGCACCTGCTCATCCCCAAAGCGCGGCTGCCGGTGCCGCACGCCATCGTGATGCTCAACCAGCCGGACCACCGCATTTTGTTCGTGATCCCGTGGGGATCGCTGGTCATTGTGGGAACCACCGACACCGACTACGACGGGGATCCCGGCGAGGTGCGCGCGAGCGCCGCGGACGTCGACTACATTTTGGGGATTCTGCGCCACTACTTCCCCGACCAGAAGTTCGCGCGCGAGGACGTGCTCAGCACCTACGCCGGGCTCCGCCCCCTGGTGCGCGACACCCACGCCAGCGCGGGCACCACTTCGCGCGAGCACCAGATTCTGGAGGAGCGTCCCCGCCTGTTCACGGTGGCCGGCGGCAAGCTCACCACCTACCGCATCATGGCGGCCCAGGTGGTGGACAGGGTGATTGGCGCCCTGAAGACGGTGGGCGGCACGAAGGCGGAGATGGCCTGGCCGACGGCGGGCGAGGAGATCGTGACCGCCTCGGTTGGGGACGCGCCGCGCGGCGTGGACCCCGCGGTGTGGCACCACTGGCAGGAGGTTTACGGCTCGCGCGCCACCAAGCTGGCGACGCTGCTCGGGGAAAAGCCGGACAGCGCCTGGGCGCTGACCGCGCACACGCCGGACGTGGCCACCCAGGTGATGTACGCGGCCCGCACCGAGATGGCGGTGCACCTTGACGACGCGCTGTCGCGCCGCACCCATGCGCTGCTGGCGGGGATCTCGCTGGAGGAGGCGCGCAAGGCGGGCGACGCGATGGGCGAGGTGATGGGCTGGGACGCGGCCCGCCGGGCGGCCGAGGTGGAGCGCTTCGCGGCCACCATGCGGCACGCCCACGGGTGGAAGGAGGAAGGCGTCGGGCCGGCCGCGGTGGCCGTCCAGGCGCCCGCGCCGTCGGAGCCAGAATCCAAGGCTGCGTCCGAGCCGGTCGTTTCCGAGCCCACCGAATCGGAGACGGCGTCGTGAATGTGCAACGAAGATCGTGCATGCCGGCCCGATATGCACTCCTGGCGTTGCATATCGTCGTCTGGTTGACCGCGGCCGCATTCGCCCAGGACCTCCCGGTGATCCGCACCGACCGCGCGCGCCCCCTGGAGCCGTGGAAGAAGGACATCACCGCCTATTCGAAGCGCCACTACGGCGAGGCCACCTGGAAGCTGGAGCCGGTCTGCATCGTGCTGCACTACACGGCGGGCAAGCAGTTCCCGTGGAACCTCGTGAAGACGGACTCGTTCGCCGACGAGAAACCGGGCCTGGCCTCGCACTACGTCATCGACGGCGCGGACGTCTGGGAGATCATCCCGCCCAACGTGCGCTCGCGGGGCGCCTACGGGATCAACCATCGGGCCATCAACATCGAGATGGTGGCGGCCAACGCGACCGACCTGTCGCGGCGCCCCCAGACGCTGGCCTCCTGCGTGTCGCTGGTCCGCTGGCTGATGTCGCAATACGATATCCCCAGATCGAAGATCTATTCCCACGAGGACGTCTCGAAAATGAACCCCGCGCGGGTCCCCGAGGTGAAGGACCTGATCAATCCAGGTCCCTACGGCAAGACTGACCCTGGGCAAGGGAACTTGAAGTGGGTGTTGGACCGGCTGTGAGTTGTCTGTGCGCCTCGGCCGAGGTACTGTAAACTGCTGATTGGCGCACCTCCGCTGTATTGACGCCGCCCTCCTCATCCGCTACCATAGTGCACACCGCTGAAGCCGGGTCCGTGGCCATCTGGAGTGGCTGTGCAACGAATCCCGACGGGACTTGACGTAGCCGCCTCGACGCCGCAGAGCGTGACGAGGCCTGCTTCGGTTCTGCCCGAGGCAGTGGCCCGCAAGACCGCGGAGGTCGACGCGCTGGTACAGCACGCCGTCGACGGCAAGACCGACGGCCTGCTCCTCCTGCGCCGCGACCTGATGGATCTGGCGAAGGGCGCCCGCGCCGAGCATCCTCTCCTCGCGAAGGACGACAAGAAGGCCCAGGCCGTCGCCGAGGTCTGCGCGCTGGCCAACCGCATCCAGCTTTATGCGGCGCTCACCGCCGGGGGATGTCCCCCCGAGGGCGTCGCTGTTGAAGCGTGCGCCCAGGCGTTGAAGCTCAACGCGGCCCAATTGAGCCCGGCCCTTGAGGCGGTCTACGCGCCCACCAGCGTGGCGGCCCCCGCGACCACGCCGGCGCCCGGCGGCCTGCTGCCCATGGTGGACGTGCCGGCCGGGCCGTTCCAGTTCGGGATCGACAACGCCGTCCAGGAAACCGGCCCCTACCGCATCAGCAAGTATCCGGTCACCAACGAGCAGTTCGCGGCCTTCGTCGAGGCCACCGGCTACGAGCCGAAGGGCTCCTGGCACGGGGGCGAGGCCGAGCAGCGCCCCGATCATCCGGTCACCAACGTCACGTTCTTCGACGCGAAGGCCTTCTGCAAGTGGGTCGGCGGGCGTCTCCCCAGCGAGCAGGAGTGGGAGAAGGCGGCGCGCGGCACCGACGGGCGCGCATATCCCTGGGGCAACGGGTTTGATCCCAACAAGTGCAACAACGACGGCACCGGCACCACGCCGGTGACCGCCTACGAAAGGGCTGGCAACGTCTCGCCCTTCGGCGCGGTGGACATGGTGGGCAACGTGCTGGAGTGGGTGGACGGCGAGACCCCGCGCCGGGCCGGCGCCGTGCTCCTCAAGGGCGGCGCCTGGACCAACTACGCGACGCCGAAAAACCAGCCGTTCGACGCGGTGCGGCACACTTCCGAGTCGCCGGAGAGCAGCTATCGCGGGTTTGGCTTCCGCGTGGCGATGGACGCAATCGAGCAGCCGAGGTCCAGCGGTTTACCGCGCGCGCAGGGGCCCGCGCTCGAGCCGCCGCCGGCGGCCCTCGACCTGGGCTGGCAGCTTGCCGACGCCCCGCGTCCGGCGGCGCAGCAGCCCCCGGTAACGGCGCCCTTGCCGGAGGATATCGCCGAACGCACCCGCGGTGTCCGCAGCCACGTGGAGAGCGCGATTTTCAGAGGGGACTTCGACCAGGACTGGCTGATGGCGGATCTCGACCGTCTCGCGGAGAGCGCCCGCAACCGCCATCCCCTGAGCGGCGCCGTGCAGGACCGAAGCACCCACGAGGCGATCGCCACCGTGAACTCCGCCGCCAACCGAATCGCGCTGTATGCCGGCTTTGCGGCCAGCGGCATGCCCCCGCACGGCATGGGGATGGAGGCGTGCGAGAAGTTCCTCAGCGGCTCGCTGGACGATCTCGAGAAGGCGCTCGGCACGGTGTACGCCGCGCCGCTTCCCGAGGAAAAGCCGGCCGGCGCGCGAGGCGACCTCATCGACTGGGTGCGCATCCCCGACGGCGAGTACATCGTGGGCTATGACAACCGCAAGGTGGGGATGCCGGGCTTTGAGA
>VGFD01000537.1 GCA_016868975.1 Armatimonadota bacterium
GGGGGCCTGGGGGTGAGGACCGTTCCGTTCAAGACCTCGAGCACGGCGGCGCGGTCGTCGTCGGTGATCCAGGGCCGTCCGAAGGGAATATTGCGGGTCATCGTTTCCAAGAGAGCACTTCAAAAATAATGAATGGCTGCTTCCCCGCCGGAAGCAAGCGCCTCGTCCACCGCGGCGCACGCGGCGACCACGTCAAACTCGTGCTGGGGGCCGACCGAGTCCGTCCGGCCGCTCGCGATCTCCTCCACGAAGGCGGGGATCAGCGCGCCCTTGTCGGAGGGCAGCGGCGCGTGCGCCAGGATCTCCGGCGCCACAACGGGATCGCGCGAGCGGTGCAGGCGGGCTCCCGCGTCGTCCAATAAAAAAGTGCCCTCGGTGCCAAACACGCGCAAGACGTGCTGGTGCCGGTGCACGCACCCGAAATTCGCGGTGACGCGTCCCACCGCCCCGGAGGAGAAAGTGAACGTGGCAGCCACGAAATCGTCGTAGCGAAATGCGGTGCTCCGGGTGGCAAGACGGCTGCCCACCGCCGACACGCGTGACGGGCGCTCGTTTACGAGCATGAGCATGAGGTCGACGAGGTGGACGCCGCCGCCCTGCATCACCGAGTAGTCGTCCACGTCCTTCCGCCAGCCCTCGGTGATCTTGTGAATGCGCCCGTAGAGGTAATCGCCGTCAAAGGCGTAGATCTGTCCCAGGGCGCCGCTGGCAATGGCCTCGCGCAGCCAGCGGTAGAGGGGCGCGGCGCGCAGCACGAGGTTGCAGCCCAGCCGCAGCGACGGGCGCTCTGACCACGCGGCCTTGAGCGCCTTCCCCTCGCTCAGGGAGCGGCACAGCGGCTTCTCGCAGAACACGTGCTTTCCCGCGCGCAGGGCCGCGGCGGCTTCCGCGAAGTGCGCATCGTCGTAGGAGGCGATGGACACGACGTCCACTTCAGGATCCGCCAGAATCGTCTCGAAGCTGGTCGCCGCCTGCCCCTGCCCGATCTCCGAAAGGCAGCGGCCCATGCGGCTGGCGTCCACGTCCCAGACCCAGCGCAGGGCGCATCGGGCGTCCCGGGCATAGGCCTGGGCGTGCTGCGCTCCCACCCCCAGGCCCACCACCGCCGCCCCCAGCGTCGCCGTGGTCTTCATCGGGCCACCGTCAGATCCGCTTCCGACAGGGACTCGAGGCGCCGCAGGTCGTCCACGTCGTCAACCGCCAGCGAGAGCGCGGCCAGGGACGGGTCTCCAGACGAGACGTTCACGATGCGGTAGCGGTCCGCATGGCGGTAAAGCCATCCGGTGACGTGCTCGCGATCCTCGGCGGTGAGCGGCTCGTCTTCCAGGGCGCGGAGCACCCGAGTGCGGATCATCTCCACGTTCTGCCCCCTGGGAAACGAGCGGGGAAACGTTGTGGTCACCAGATCGACGTCGTCCGCCGCTCGACTGGCCACGGCCCGCATCACCGACGGACTCTGCAAAGGACCGTCGGCGCAGATGCGCATGACCCATTCCGTGGGATCCTCGTCCACGGCCTGCACGAAGCGCCCCACGACGTCGTCGAGTGCCCCCCGGAAAACCCGCACTCCGCGGGAGACGAGGTACGCCGCGAGCGGGTCATCGGACGCCTCCGTGCTGGTGAGCACTGCACAATGGGCCTCCGGAAAGGCGGTCGAGACGGCATCCACGACGCGCGTCACGATGGGCACCCCGCGAAAGGGCGCGAGCACCTTGCCGGGAAACCGACGCGAGGACATGCGAGCCTGGATGAAAACGGAAAGCGAAGTCATGGCCGAAAGAAGGCGCCCACTTCTGCGCGGATCGGGGCTATCCTCCTCCGAGCGGCCCGCGCCAAAAGAGGAATCGGAGGCCTCACCGGGAATCCTCGGCGGCATTGCGCGCCCCACGAGTGCCGTTCAGAGGGAGCCCGTGGTGCTCACCATCGAGCAGCAACAAGACTTCATCCGCGACGGATATTTGCGTGTCACCGACGTCTTCACGGACGATCAGACGCGCCAGCTGCGCGCCGCCATGGAGCGGATCTTTGATTCGCCGAGCCCCTACGAAGGGGACAGCGACACCGGCCGCGCCGATATTTTCTGCCGCTATCAGGAGCTGCGCTGGGTGCTGGTCCACCCGCCCCTGGTGCGGGTTCTCAAGGACTTGCTGGGCGAGGACTTCGTGTACATCCACGAGATGTCGGGCCACCAGAACGTATTTTCACCCTGGCACAAGGACACGACGTCGGTCGAGCTGCGCGGAAACTCGTTCCACTGGAAGCCAAACTACCTGATGGTGGAGTGCGCGATCTACCTGCAGGACAACGACGGTCGCGGCGGCGGGCTGACCGTGCTGCCCGGCTCCCACAACCTGTACGATCGGTACAAGGCCCGCGCCCAGGGAGCGCCGATGCAGAACGGCTATGCGGCCGTCGAGCAGGTCGGCGCCCCCCCGCGGCGGCGGAATACTCGGCAAGCTGCGCCAGGCTTTCAGCCCGGCCGCGCCTCCGCCCGCTCCGGACCCGGCCGACCCGTACGATGGGCTCACCGAGGTCGAGATTCCCGGCAAGGCGGGGGACGTGGTTCTCTTTCACTTCCGCATCGACCACCGCGGCAGTGAAGCGCGGCTGCCCAGGCCGGCCGATTACCGCAAGCTGGGCATCTTCATCCCGTGCAGCGCCAACAACGAGCACGTGGCGAACTACCGGGCCTGGCAGGAATTGCGGGTCGACTATCTCTGGCTCAAGAACGGACACGACTATCCGGCCGACCTGCGCGCGCTGATCGCGTCAAACGGGCTGCGGCTGGGATAATCTTCTTCCGTGCTGTTCAATTCGCTCCACTTTGCGCTGTTCTTTCCGGTCGTCACCACGCTTTACTTCCTGCTACCGCACCGCCATCGCTTGTGGATGTTGCTCCTGGCGAGCTGCTATTTCTACATGGCGCTCGTGCCGAAATACATCCTCATCCTGTTCTTCCTGATCGCGGTGGACTACACGGCCGGCCTGCTCATCGAGCGCGCTCCGCCGGAAAAACGCCGGCTCTATCTCCTGTGCAGCCTGCTGGCAAACGTGCTGGTATTGTCCATCTTCAAGTACTTCAATTTCATCAACGCCAACGTGGGCGGCGTCATTGAGGCCCTGGGAGGGCGCTGGAGCCTGCCCAACCTCAACATCATCCTGCCGATCGGCCTCTCGTTCCATACCTTTCAGTCCATCAGCTACGTGATCGAGGTCTATCGCGGCCGCCAGAAGGCCGAGCGAAATCTCGGCAAATATGCGCTTTACGTGCTGTTCTACCCGCAGCTGGTGGCCGGCCCCATCGAGCGGCCACAGAACCTGCTTCACCAGTTTGACGAGCCGCACCGCTTCGACTATGCCCGCGTCACCGACGGACTGAAGCTGATGGTGTGGGGACTTTTCAAGAAGGTCGTCATTGCCGATCGACTCGCCGTCGCGGTGGATCTCGTCTACAACAATCCCACTTCCTATTCTGGATGGCCGCTGGTGGTGGCCACCTACTTCTTCGCCATCCAGATCTACTGCGATTTCTCCGGCTACACCGACATGGCCCGCGGGGCGGCGCAGGTGATGGGCTTTCGCATGATGGAAAACTTTCGAGCCCCCTATCTGGCGACGAGCATCGGCGAATTCTGGAGGCGCTGGCACATCTCGCTGTCAAGCTGGTTTCGGGATTACGTCTATATCCCGATGGGCGGCAACCAGGTGCCTCGCTGGCGATGGTACGCCAACTTGATGGCCGTATTTCTGCTCAGCGGTCTCTGGCACGGGGCGAGCTGGACCTTTGTGATCTGGGGCGGCCTGCACGGGCTCTACCTGATTGTCAGCGCCGCGACTGCAAGGGTGCGGGCAGCGTTCTCGGACGGCTTGATGCTCGATCGCATCCCCCGCGTCCGGCACGCGATGCAAATTTTCATTACCT
>VGFD01000538.1 GCA_016868975.1 Armatimonadota bacterium
GCCGCAGCGCACCGGCGATCTGGTGTGGGCCTGCGGCGACGAGCGCGCGCGCGGATTCATGTTGGGCGCGACGGCGGGCCGCACCACGCTGCCCGGCGAGGGCTTGCAGCACCAGGACGGCCACAGCCACCTGCTGGTCAGCACGGTGCCCAATCTCATCGCGTACGACCCGGCCTGGGCCTACGAAATTGCCATTATTCTGCAGGACGGCCTGCGCCGCATGTATCAGGACAACGAGGACGTGTTCTATTACGTCACGCTGCAGAACGAAGCCTACGCCATGCCGCCGATGCCGCACCACGGCACGGAGCGCGCCCAGGAAACCATCCAGGGCGTGCTGCGCGGGCTGTATCTCTACCAGAAGGCCGACAGCGCCGATCCCAAGGACGTGACCCGCGCCACCCTGCTGGGCAGCGGCTCGATCCTGCGCGAAGTGCTGCGTGCCCAGGACATTCTTTCAGATCGATACAACGTGGCGGCCGACGTGTGGAGCGCGACCTCCTACGTCTTGCTGCGGCGTGAGGCGCTGGAAGCCGAGCGGGAAAACATGCTGCACCCGGACCGCGCGCCGCGCAAGCCGATCGTCACGCAATTGCTGGAGGAAACCGAGGGACCCATCGTCGCGGCCAGCGACTACCTGAAGGCCATTCCCGACCAGATCGCGCGCTGGACGCCGCGGCCCCTGTTCTCGCTGGGCACGGACGGCTTCGGCCGCAGCGACACCCGCCAGGCCCTGCGCCGCTTTTTCGAGGTGGACGCCGAGAGCATCACGCTGGCCACGCTTACCCGCCTTGCAAATGAAGGGAAATTCCCGAAGGACAAGCTCGAGCATGCCATCGCGGATCTGGGAATAGATCCGGCGCGGCCGGCGCCTTCCATTTCTTGAAAATGCGGGTCACCGGCATGAAGCGGCTCCTCGCCATCGTGGCGCTGTGCTTTCTCCCCCTGGCGGCGGCCTGGGCGGAAGACAAGACCTACGCGGATCCGGACGGCTATTATCAGCTCGCCTATCCAGACACGCTGGCGCTGGACGTCGATTCGAAAACCAAAGCAATTCGGCTGATCAACGGTGATCAAACCTTCGTGCTGGCCATGAACAAGGCGAATCCGGGCATGGCGCTGCCCACGCAGAACATCCAGAAACTGGTGGAACAGTACCCGATGTTCGAGCAAGAGGCGGTCAGCATGGTCAAGAAACAGGGCTTCACCATCGGGCCTCGCCAGACCGGCGATTTCAAGGGAATTCCCTCGCTCAGCTACACGCTGCAAAATCCCCAGATGGACGGGATTTTCACCACGTTCATCCACCGCAACTTCATTTTCATGATGGTGTACGCGCGCAAGACCGGCACTGAGGACGCGGCCGGATTGTACAACAGCGTCATTGACGGAATTCAGTTGAACTGACATGCGCCAGGCGCTGCTCGCGCTGTTCATGTGGCTGGCTCTGGCGCCTGCCGTGGCGCAGCGGCCGGAACTGGTGGTGCAGACCGGGCACGCGAACGCGGTAAACGCCGTGGCGTTCAGCCCGGACGGGAAAATCATCGCGAGCGGCAGCGCGGACGCCACTGTCAAGCTGTGGGAGCGCGCCTTCGGAAACGAATTGCGGACCTTGTCCGGACACGCCGACGGAGTGAACGCCGTGGCCTTCAGTCCGGATGGACGCTTCCTGGTGAGCGGCATTATTGACGACACGGTGCGCGTCTGGGATGCGCAAAGCGGCGCTGCCAGGGCAACGCTTGCCGGCCACGACGCCATCGTCTGCGCCGTGCGCTGGTCCCCAGACGGCACGCGCGTTGCCAGCGGCGGCTGGGACAAATGCGTGCGGCTCTGGGACGCCGTCAGCGGTCGAGCGGGCGCCGTTTTGGGGCCGCTTCCCGGCACGGTGCTGGGGCTCGCGTTCAGCCCGGACGGAAAACGGATTGCGGTGTGCGGCCCCGGGTTTGTTCGCGTGATCGACGGCTCCTCCGGAAAAACACTGCTTGACCTCGGTCAGAAAAATCGCAGTTACGACGCCCTTACCTTCGACGGCGCAACCCTGGCCGCCGGATGCTCTGATCGCACGATACAGATCTGGGATGCGAGCAGCGGCGCGCCCCTGCGGGCGCTGAGCGGGCAGTCGGGCAACGTGCTGGGAATCGCGGCCGGCCCGAATGGAAATTGGATCGCCAGCGGCGGATCGGACAAGAACGTGTGGGTCTGGCCAGCCGCCGGAGGGGCCGCAACCGTCAGCCTGAAAGGCCACACCCACCGCATCAAATCGGTTGCCTTCAGCGCGGACGGGAGGCTGCTGGCCAGCGCCGGGGGAGATCGCGAAATTCGCCTGTGGCGCGTGCCGGAATTTTCCCCGGCCGCTTCTCTCGTCGGCCATACCAACACCACCGCCGCCCTCGCCTTCAGCCCGGACGGCGCGCGCCTGGCCACCCGCGGCCAGGACGCCGTCCGCGTGTGGGACGTGGCGGCGGGCACGAAGCCATTCCTCATCAAGGGCCCGACCACAGCGTTCGTCTTCAGCGCGGACAGCCGTTACCTCGCCGTTGCCGCCGCGGATCACAAAATCACCATCTGGGACATGGCATGCGGAAAACCGCTCCACGTGCTGCCCGGCCACCCGGACGTGGCGACCGTGCTGGCCTTCAGTCCGGACGGAAAATGGCTGGCCAGCGGCGGCGGCGACCATCTCATTAAATTATGGGACCTTGCCAGCGGCCGGGAAATCCGCACCTTCACCGGCCACGAGTACAACATGGTGGCGCTGTCCTTCAGCCCGACGGAAAATCCCTGATCAGCGCCAGCCTGGACAACACCGGCCGCGTGTGGGACGTGGAGACCGGCGCCATGCGCATCAAGGTCACCGGCCAGAAAGATGCGATTTCCGCCGCCATTCCCCCTGACGCAAGAATGATGGCCAACGGCAATCAGGACGGGACCATCGTCTTGTGGAATCCGGACAACGGAAGCAAAATCCGCACGCTCAAGGGAAAATCTGACGGCATGTTTTCGCTGGCGTTCGCCGCGGACAACCGCACCCTCGCAAGCGGCGGCACCGGGCGTGCCATCGGCCTCTGGGACGCGGCGACCGGCCAGGAATTGCGCATGCTGGAAGGCGCCTCGGACAGCCCGATTTCCATCGCGTTCGCCCGGTGGGCGACATCCGTGAAAAAATTCTCGCCGCGGTGCGCGAGGGATACGCCCAAGTCATCGTGCCGGCGGCGAACGCAACCGACCTCGACGACCTGCCCGCGGATGAGCGCGCCCTGGTCCGCATCGTCCTGGTGGAGCACGTGGACGAAGCGCTGCTGCTTGCAATTCCTGGTCTATCCTTGAACGCCGCCCTCCGCGCCTGAGGCAGGGAGGGACGTCCAGGCCTGCGAAGCCACGAATCGATGGCCCGGTCGCGCAAGCGCAACGAAACCTTTGAGCCTGAGAGCCGCTGGTCCCGCGTTATCTGGATCGATCGCCAGATTCGCGATGGCCAGCCGCCGGGCGTCGAGGAAATCATGGAACAGTTCGGCGTGAAAAAAAACACCGTCGACGCCACGATACGATTCATGCGGGACAGCCTGGGAGCGCCCATCGTCCACAAGCGGCTTCCGCGGCCGCACTATTGTTACACCGACAGCACCTACGCGCTTCCAACCGTGTTCCTCGTTGAGGGAGAACTACTCGCGTTGCTTCTGTCCGAGCAGATCTTGCATCATTACGTCGGAACCCCCCTGGAAGCGGGGCTCAAGTCGGCGGTGAGCAAGCTGACGCGCTATCTTCCCGACACCATCAAGCTGAGGATGCAGGACGTATCGGACACAATTCGATTCACCGGGCTGCCGCCTCGTGATGTCTCGCTGGAGGTGCTGAACGCGCTCTCGCGGGCCATTAACGAGCGCTGCCTGGTTCGAATCCTCTACCAC
>VGFD01000539.1 GCA_016868975.1 Armatimonadota bacterium
CGTCCGGCCGCCGCCCCGGCGGCCCGTCCGGTGGTCCCGCCGCCGGCCCGTCCGACCGGCACCGCGCCGGCCGTGACGCCCCCGGCCACGCTGGCTCCGGAGACGCAGGGCCAGCCGATGCAGCCCACTTCGGCGCCGCCCGCGCGCCCCGGTCGGGGAAGCGGTCCCGCCGTCCGCCCCGGGATGGGGATGTCCTCGGCGCCGCCGGCCCGTCCCCCGCAGCTCCAGCAGACCCGGGTGTCCGGCTTCCCGCCGGGCCGTGGAAACCGACCCGCCGCCCAGATGCGCGGCCTGGATCGGCGCGGCGGACCGCCGCGCAAGGGCGGCGGCGGGCATAAAGGCTACCAGCCCCCGGTGCAGCAGGTGCCCACGGTTGAGCTGAAGGACGTCGAGCTGCCCGACCACATCTCCGTCCAGGAGCTGGCTGGCAAGCTGGAGATCACGCCGACCGACATTATCAAGACCCTGATGAGTCAGGGCATGCTGGTGACCATCAACCAGACGCTCACCTTTGACAAGGCCGAGCAGATCGCGCTGTCGCACGGATTCCGCGCGCTGATGACCGAGGAGCACGAGGAGATCATCCCCGAGCTGAGCGAGGCCGAGGCGAACCTGGTGGCCCGTCCCCCGGTGGTCACCGTGCTGGGCCACGTCGACCACGGCAAGACCTCGCTGCTGGACGCGATCCGCAAGACTAACGTTGCGGCTGGCGAGGCCGGCGGCATCACCCAGAGCATCGGCGCCTACGTCGTCGAGCACAACGGGCGTCCCATCACCTTCATTGACACCCCCGGCCACGAGGCGTTCACCCAGATGCGCGTGCGCGGCGCCAACCTCACCGACGTTGCGGTGCTGGTGGTCGCGGCCGACGACGGCGTGATGCCCCAGACCATCGAGGCCATCAGCCACGCTAAGGCGGCGGGCGTTCCCATCGTGGTGGCCATCAACAAGGTCGACAAGCCGGAGGCCAATCCCGAAAAAGTGATGCAGCAGCTCACCGAGTACGAGCTCATCGCCGAAGAGTGGGGCGGCACCACCGTCATGCAGCCGGTCTCGGCCAAGCAGGGACTGCACCTCGACGAGCTGCTCGAGATGATCCTGCTGGTGGCGGACGTGCGCGAGACCCGCGCAAATCCAGACGCGAACGCCAGCGGCGTCATCATTGAGGGCAAGCTGGACAAGGGCCTGGGTCCGGTCGGCACCGTCCTCGTTCAGAACGGCACGCTCAAGGTCGGCGACATCATCGTCGTGGGTAGCACGTGGGGCCGCGTGCGCAGCCTGATCAGCGATCGTGGCGAGCGCATCAAGAAGGCCGGGCCTTCCATCCCGGCCGAAATCGTGGGCCTGTCCGGCGTGCCCGACGCGGGCGACAAGCTGATGGCGGTCGACGACGAGAAGGTCGCCCGCCAGATCGTGGAAGCGCGCAGCACGCGCCAGCGCGACCGGACCATCGGCTCCAGCTCGTCGAAAACCACCCTCGAGGATTTCCTCAAGACCCGCGAGGCCGGCGAGGTCAAGGACCTCAACATCATCGTCAAGGCGGACGTGCACGGCTCGGCGGAAGCGCTCAAGCAGGCGCTCACCCAGCTCACCAACGAGGAAGTGCGGGTCAACGTCGTGCACAGCGGCGTCGGCACCATCACCGAATCGGACATCCTGCTGGCCACAGCGTCGAGCGCCATCATCATCGGCTTCAACGTGCGGCCTGACCCGCAGGTGAAGAAGCTGGCCGACCAGGAAGGCGTCGACATTCGCCTGTACCGCGTCATCTACCACATCACCGAGGACATCAAGGCGGCCATGAAGGGGATGCTGGCGCCCGAGTTCGTCGAGGTCAGCCTGGGCCGCGTCGAGGTGCGCCAGACCTTCAAGGTTTCCAAGATCGGCACCGTGGCCGGCTGCTACGTGCTCGAGGGGAAGGTCACCCGCAACGCGGACGTGCGCCTGGTACGCGACGGGGCCGTGGTGTACGAGGGCAAGATCGACTCGCTCAAGCGCTTCAAGGATGACGCGCGCGAGGTCACCGCGGGCTACGAGTGCGGCCTGACCATCGAGAAGTACGCCGGCATCCAGGACGGCGACATCATTGAGGTCTACAAGATGGAAGAGAAGCCTCGGGAGTAAGATGTCGTCGCATCGACTCGACCGCGTCCGCAACCTGCTGCGCCAGGCGACCTCGGAGATCGTGGGCCGCATCAAGGATCCCCGCGTGGGATTCGTGACGGTCACCGACGCCGAGGTGTCGCCTGACTTGCGGCACGCGCGCGTCTACGTGAGCATCCTGGGCAGCGAAGACGAGCGGAAGCAGGCGCTCAAAGGGCTGGAAAGCGCGCGTGGATTCGTGCGGCGCGAGCTGCACAAGGAGATCACCCTGCGGCACATTCCAGAGGTTTCGTTCTTCCTGGACGAGTCGCTGGACCGCGGGATGCGGGTGAACGAGCTGCTGGCCACGGCGCTGCGCGAGGACGAAGCGCACCACGCCACTCAAGATTAGACCGAAGTTCCTAGGGAGACTCACGGAAACACTAAAAGACCCGTCGAACGGCGGGTCTTTTTTCAGTGCTGGGGTTGCGTTACAACCAGGACGTCCAGACGTCCAATCCGGCGGCCGGCACGCGCGCCACCATCCAACCGAGGCGCTGCGCCAGGAACGGTCCGAACGTGGAGGACATGTACGCGGCCAGCCCGGCCAGCGGCATCCAGCGCATCCAGTCGAGGCCCCGACGCAGCACCGCAACGATTTCGGCGGTGAACTGAGCCAGGCAGAGGAGCGCCATGATGTTAAGGCCGTAAGCCACGAAGTTCAACAGGAAGAGCGTCTTGTCGGGATAGTCCGGTGGGGCGAGGATCTCGACCACTTGCAGCCAGGCACGCATGCCGTGGAGCAGTCCAAACGTACCCAGCAGCCAGAGCGACTCGCGGACCCGCGCGTCGGAAACCTTGCGCGGGACCAGGAACGAGACCACTCCGATGACGACGACGATAAACCCGTAGAACAAGCAGGCCAGAGCCAGCGTCCTGTCGTCGATGCTATTCGGCATTGTGAGCTCACACTTCTTTCGCCACCCGCCTCGCCTCAAACTCGATGCCTCGCGAGGATGAACCACGGGGGATGAGGTTCTCGGGCGTGCAGTTTGTATCCGAACTCGACCCTATCATACTATGCCATGGGCGCTTTGTATATGAACCGAGAGAAGAAATTTTGTGACCGACCATGGTCGGAGTGACCGCAATCACGCTCTAGTCTTTCAGGGCCGCCATGTCCGCTTCCAGGAGTCCGACCATCGCGGCCCTCTGCGCCAGGGACATTCCCCGGAAGGTCTCGATGGAGCGTGACAGTTTCGCGGCCAGGCTCTGGTCCACTTCCCGCGACTGCAGCTTTTTCTTGAGCATTTTCTGCATCTCGTCAAAGGTGTTGTAGCCGGCCGCCTCTCCCTTGATGAAGGCTTCCTTGTTGCTCACCTGGATGAAGAGGAATCCGCTGCTTCCCTGCAGCTTCTCGTTCATGAACTTCTTGTGCTCGGTGGACAGGTTGCGGTACATTTCCCGCATCTCTTTGGGCAGGACGGACAGGACCTTGCCCAGGTCGCCCTTTTCGATGACTTTCTCCAGCACGGTGGGATTGAGCCCGTAGCTGCGCGCGAGCTCCACCATGTCGCCCTGGTCGCCTTTGACGATGGAGACGCTGGAACCCGGCGCGCGGTCTGCCGCATAGGTGCAACCCGTGTTGAATACCGAGCCGGCGATCGCGCACGCCATGAACAATCCCAGCGTCAGGGCCGCCCCGGGGCCGTTGCGCTTGAGGAAAGGATCCAGGGCCTTCTCCTCGGCCTGGTGCGCGCCGGCAATCAGGAAATCGCTGCCCGGGTCGGTCGGTGGGCCGTGCAGGGCGTGCTCCATGA
>VGFD01000540.1 GCA_016868975.1 Armatimonadota bacterium
CCCGGCAAAGCGTCTTCCAAACGCAGTGTCCCAACTCGCGAAGCAGGGCACGATCTCGAAGGAAGTAGCGACGCAGCACCTTGGGTACCGTGGTCACGACGTGGCGATACGGGACCTGCTCAAGAACCTCCTCATTCACGAACTCCGCGAAGTCGAGGCTGCGACGCTGCATGCAGCTCGGGCACATCCCGCGCTTGCAACTGAACGGGACCAGTATCTCGTGCCGACAGCCCGGGGATGTGCAGGCCACTCTCAGGAATCCGTTTGAGAAATCCCCACAATCGAGATAAACACACTCCCAGCGGGACGCATACCGGATCCCAGAAGTGGGGGACCACCAGCAAGGCGCGCGCCATCAGCGCGCGCCTCCCGAAGCCCCGGGGACCAGCTTCACGGCGGGCATAACCGGCAATTTATCAGCCTCCGACGTCCCGCCTCAATAGTGGAAATGGGTTAGTGGAAATAGGCCCTTGCCTTTGCAAGAACTTGAGGCCGGAGGGATGCGTCAGGGCTGGAGCGGATCCGCGCTGGGAGGCTCCTGGTGGTGCTTGACGGCGTCGCGGAACGCGTCCAGGCACCGCTCCACCCAGGGATCAGAGGCCGCGCGCTTTTCCGCTTCGGCCAGGGTCTCGGCGGCTTCGTCCCACTGCTCGAGGCGGGCGTGGACCTCGCACAACTCCAGGAAGACCGAGGCCAGGGAATCGTCGGAAAATCCTTTTTCCTTGCCGTCCGAGGGCTGCAAGCCGTGCACCGCCTCCACGCACTGGTTGAGCGCGGCCAGGGCCTCGCGCTAGGCGTCGCTGTTGCCGTCCCGTGGCTGGTAGACGTGACCGCGCTCCCCATGGGGGCAGCGCCCACCGGGATGGAGGCGCCGCCGGATGGCGCGCACGTCGTTGCTCAACTTGCCGGTCACGTCGGGGTGAGCGGCCCTGCCAGGGACGTCGCCTCCCTACTGGCAGACCGTGACAATGGAGGCGAGCAACGAGCGGAGCCGCGCGACCAACGACGCCACCTCCTGCCGCTCGAGAACGCCGTACCCGTCGGGTCCGAGCGCGTCGCGGGCCGCCTGCTCATCGATGCCTGGGAAGAACTCGGCCATCGCTGCTGCCCAGCGATAGATGGAGAAGCGACCGCCGTCCGCCTCTTCCGGCCACACCGTGAACAGCATGCGGTTCTTGTTCTTGGGCGGCGTGAACATGACTGAGGCCACATTGGGCCGGGCATGCAGGCCAAGTTCCCTGGCCACCTCGATCAAGTCCAACAACTCCGACTGCAAGCCAGCCTGCTCTGCGTACCACCTCACACTGCCGAACTTGTCGGTGGATGCGGCAGGGGCCGTCGCCTCTTCCGCGACGGGTTCCGCCTCCTCCACGGCAGGCAGCTCGAAGCTCTCAGCTTCGCCATCCAGACCGAGGTGTGTCCACAGGTCGACACTCTCCGCCTCTATGTGAAGACCCGGTACATACTCAGCGTGAGGGGCGAAGTCGAGGATCCCGGGCATCTCCTGGAGCACCGAACGGTAGAGCCGCAGCCCGCGTGACACAACGTACTGTCGGAAGTGCTGCATTGCCGACTCGACGTCTCCGTCATCGAGCAGTCGTTCCGCCTGGAGGAGGTCAGCCCTCTCTTCCTCGGCGAGGGCGTCAGCGACTTGGGTCGGCCAGCATGAGGGCGCCAGTTCCGGATCCTCCAGCATCTCTAGCTTCTTCGAAGGCGGCCGGTCCGACGCGACATTGTTGATAAGCCCGTCGAGTGCCCAGAGGTTGCCCGTGCTCCATACCAGCGAGCGGTCACGGTGATGGACCAGGTATCCGGTGTCGGGGTGCTTCACCCGCATCATGTTGGCCCTTGCCTGCGGGTAGATGTGATCCCACTCCACCTCTCGGCGGCTCGTATCCCCGTCACGCACGGGCATCAGGTAGGGAATCCTCTGCAGGATGGAAAGGAACAGGTACACGTTCTGATCCAGGAATGCTCTGCGCTGGTCGTCGTCCTCGACACTGGCAACCAGGTTCAGGCCGAGCCTCAGGCTCTGCCACTGGCTGCGGACTCTCGCGATAATGGCCGCCGTCGGGAATGGACGGCGTTGGCAACCCGCGGCCACGGCCTCGGCAAAGCCCAGGCGCAGGAAGGCGTCTCGGAAGATGGTGGCATAGCGGAAGGCTTGCGCGCCAACGAGGTAGGTCTCGACGTCGGCGACATGCCGCCTCGCGACGCCTGGATCAGCGGCGTCCTCATTGACGGCAGCCCAGCCGAAGACGTGATCAAGCAACCCGTCCGACACGGAACGCAGCGCGTGTCCGAGTCTGCCCTCCGTGAGCACGCGGCCGAGCACGCCGATGCGCTTCAATATGGGACTCCCATCGGAAGCCAGGCGCTCCATGCAGCGAACCAGCTCATGCCCCTTAGCTCCGTTCAGCCTATCCACGCGGAGCGGCAGCAGGTCTTCGTTCGAGCGCGCGCGAGCAGCGAGGCGAGCCAGCAGCCGCAACGCCGTCATGCGGTTGAGGAGAGGGGAGGCAGCGGCTACCCGGTCCAGGTGCTCCTCAGCATTCGGCCATTGCGTCTTTACCGCGGCGAAGAAGACGTCCTCGCCATCGAGCCGCACGCCCTCCAGGTTGATCCGTGTGAAGACCTGCAGCACGTCTGACGGTGAATCCACCGTGAAGTGTTGGACGGACACGCGTGGCTCCACCCATGCCAGCAGCAGGCGGCGGAGCCGATCGGCTGCCACGGCCAACTCACCCGACTGCGGTAGTTCATCCGCGAACACCGGATCGATCTCGTTGAGCAGTCCAACGACGCCTCCTGGAGTCGTCTCGAGCTCGGCAACCAGGCGGGGAATGTCATCGCGCCGGGAAGCCGCCCATGCGTGCAAGCGGGCGAGTTCAATGTAGCGATCCCGGCCGTCGGGGCCATCGGCAGCGCCGGCGGGGCGCCAGGCCAGGTAGTCCAACGCACGGTGTCTAGCGCGCCGACCGGTGATGACCTCTTCGATGACCCGCTTGCGCGTCATGTGGAGGTAGAATCGACTGTCGCGGCTGAGTTCGGTGAAGAGCGTCACGAGGGCATTCACGCGCTGCTGGCCGTCCAGTAGCTGCCACGTACCCGCCCGTGCCAACTCTGCGACGCGGGTCCCTCCTGCTTCACGCAAGATGCGCGCCTCCCCTCGGACCTTGCATACCAGAAGGGAGCCAATGGGATATCCTGCCAGGAGCGAGTCGAGAAGTTGGGCCATGCGGAGCTCGTCCCAGACGAGGTGCCTCTGGACGAGGGCGAGGCGCCAGGGGTCGTCTTCACTCAGTCGCTTCTCGATCAGGTCAGCCACGGAGAGGGCTTTGACGAACCCCTCGAGGTCGGGCGCGGGCATGGTACACATGGCACGTGGACTCCTCTGCGGTCCTGGGACAGCCGCAAGAGTTGGACGGGGGCCGCAATGCCCCCTCTCGCTCGAGCATCAGCCGCGCAGGCGACGGCCCACTTCCGCGACTACCTTCGCATCATTGGCTTCGCCCCCATGGTGATCGACCCACTCGCCGCCGCCCAGCCCGTCGAACGCGACGCAGCGCCGAAGGAGAAGCGGCCGCCCTCAGCTTGTCCGCGGGGCGGCAGTCCTTCAATCCGTATCGGTTCCCCGTCGGATGGCGCGGCGCCCTTCGAGCGCTCACCATGGGAGGGTCATGAACCGCAACCGATGGGTCCTGCTGATTGTCTTCCTGCTGCTGATGCCCGTCCGCGGGACGTCGGCGGAATCCCCCTACCAAGGAGTACCGCCGCAAGCTCGACGGGCTGAAGGCGGCGGCGGTCACCCGCATGCGCGCCATCCGCGAAGAGGCCAACCGGCAGTTCGCCGGGCAATACGCGGACGTCTCGCAGATGTCCCCGGAAG
>VGFD01000541.1 GCA_016868975.1 Armatimonadota bacterium
CGGCCAATCCGAGCATGACATACACGCAGGTGCGCAGCCGACTCCTGTCGACGGCACGCCCAGTTTCGAGCCTGTCGGGCAAGTGCGTGACGGGTGGCGCGCTCGGTCTGCTTCCCGTCCATGGATCCTCCAACTCGGAGCGTTGTTCCGCGGCTCGGCCGAAGCCCACCACGCCCAAGGACGAAACAAGGATGTTAGATTCCGAAATGCTTGTGCAATCGCGGTGGGCCGCCGGGTTCCGCTTGCTCTCTGTCAAGGCGGGCCGAGCAGCCACGCTTCAGTGGGGTGTGGTGCTCCACCCAGATGGACCTGACCTGATCCTGCGGCGATGTTCGATGCGCACGGCAGCGCGGTAGTGGTAGTGTCTTCTGAAGAGATCATCGTATGACACAGCAGACCGGCACACTTGCACTCTGGCGCCTCCACGAGACCGTTCGACCCGGCATGCAGTCGGATGAGATCTTGGCGATGGCGCGTCGGGGCGAGTTGAGTCCAATGGATCGTGTTCGGCGGGGCAATGGCCCCTGGCGTGAGGTCGGCTCACTCGAGTCACTTCGGCCGATCATGGATTCCATGCTTGGCCGGTCAGACATCCGTGAGGTCCTACAAGCACTCCGTAGCGAAGAGCCCGCCTCGATCGAACTTGGCTTGGCCAAGGCCCGGGCGCTTGGATTGATCGGCATGCCGTGGTTGGCCGCCGTGATGCTCGAAGCTGCACTCCGCATGCGCGAGGAATCCCAGTTGCCGACTGTGCTGGTGATTCTTGATTCTCTTGCAGCATGGCCCGGCATTCTGGGGTACATGGGTCGCGAATTGCATAACTCCCAGGCGAGTCATTCGTCTCATGTCATCTTGCCCAGCGAAGTCATCGACTACATGGTGTCGGATGGTGGACATGCGCGGCTGCTCTTCGATGTGATGAGGCGATTGGTGACCGATCCGTGTGTCGCTGGTGCCCTCACGCAGCGTCTTTGGGATGAGCCGGATCCTGATGATTCAAACGCGAAGTGGATCCGGAGCGTGCTGCGTTCAGCCGAACCTGCGAGCCTGCTACGGGCGTTGGCTGACCATGACGCTCGATCGGGTGCCCAGTCCGTCTTCCTCGAGACATGGATGCTGCACACAGCTGCCGGCTCTGACCCCGCCGATCACTCTTGGGGAGGCGTCGCTCGTCGTTCCATCACGCACCGCAGGGCTCACATCTGCATCGAGGGAGGCGCCTCGGGCCTGAGCGAAGCGGGGCTCGCCACCTTGCTCGCGTGGTTTGAACCGGCTTGGTGGGAAAGCCTGGTCGTGAGGAATCTCGCGGGTGGCACGGCTTCGTTGCTCCAGGCGGCCCACGATGGGCTCGTTCACGGGAACGAGCTGCGCCTCGACGAGACCGAGGAGTTTCAGGAGGATGACCCTGACGAGGGCATGAAGGCGGGGGAAAGCCGACTCATTGCACCCATTTCCTTCGTGCTCCGACTTCAACTCGCGCGGTGCTCGACGACCCCCGGGGAAGTAAGTGCCTTGCGCCTCGCAGTGCCCAACTCGGGGTACTTCACGGTGATGGAGATCCAGGAGTGCCCGGATCTTCCCGATGAAGTCCTGTGCTGGCTTGCAGCCCATTCGTTTGATGCGCTCGCCCGGGGCGAGACGCCACCGGACTGGGAACTTGATTCACGTTCCGGCACGCTTTCCATCGAGTCGATGCGCCGTCCGGTCTCTTTCGACGGGGTGCGAGGTTCGCCTCTATGGTCCCTCGACCTTTCGGACGTGCCGATGGGCGAACTTCCGGCCTCGGTGATGCGAGGTGCGTCGTTCCCTCGACTGGAGCGGCTCCGCATGAAGAACTGCGGCCTCAGCACCCTGCGCTGGGGAGGGTTGCCCGAGCCGTTCATCGGCCCCATGACGCTTCGGAAGATCGATCTTTCGGGAAATCGCATCACCACCGTCTCGGGCGAACTCGATGAGTTACCCAAGATCGAGTGGATCGACTTGAGCGACAATGCGATCCATTCGATTGATGTGCGAGGATGCATCGACATGCCGAAGACGCTCCTGCTCGCACGCAATCCCCTTCGTTCGGCACCGGAGATCAATTGTCAGACCACCTATGACCTGACCGGCACGCTGGTCACCGAGTTCCCGGCCTTTGGCAACGACCGCTGCGAACTTGAACATCTGTCACTGCCATCGACCTTGCGTTCCATTCCTGCGAGGATCGCAGAGCTCGGCTCGCTGAAGACGCTTGAGTTGGACAACGCGCAGCTTGTGTCGATTCCCGCTGAGCTCTTCATGCTTGACGAGTTGGAATCGGTGCAGGGACTTTGGGGCGACATCGAGATCCGTGGCGTCGAAGCCGAAGCACCAAGCGACGCGGATGATGACGCCGATGGAGACGATGTGATCGTCGATGAAGAAGATGCTGATGTCGATGATGACGATGCCGAGGACTCCACTGATGAGGATTTTGTTCAGGTCGCCGTGTTTGGGGACGGCCCCGAGACGCTCGAGGATCGCCAGTCTCGTTTGCTCGTCCTTCGCGCCAGCATGCAGGGAGTGGTGCCACCTGACGATGACGGCTTGGAGCTCGACGAGTCATCCATGGTCCAGAGTTCCCGCTGGATCCAGGTCATGCTTGATGCGGCAGGGCACGTCACGCTGCCACATTGGATCGCCCGACTCGACGTCATTGGTCTGTGGCTATCGAGTTTTGGGGGCGTTCGACTTCCGGACTGGTTGAGCTCGTTGCCTGAGCTGCGCGAACTTCACCTGTCTGGTTCACGCTTGGAGGAGTTGCCGACTGAATTGTTCGTGAACGAACTGATGGAAACCATCGCCTGCGACTCGCCTGCCTTGGCTCGGATTGAGGGGCGTGGGGCTGATCGGTGGGGAAGCCGTCTCGAAACCCTCGACCTCACGGGTTCCGGGGTTGCATCGCTGCCAGAGTCCATGGCTGGTGCCCGTGGGCTCAAGCATCTGCTGCTGAATGACACAAGAATCAATGCGCTGCCGGCCACATTGCTCGGCCTGCCCCTTGAACGGCTGAGCATCGCCGGCTGCCCCATCACGTCCTTGCCGAAGGGCAGGACCGGCCTGGAAGAGCTCCACACCCTTGAGGCGGCAGGCTCAAGGCTCGAGGCCCTGCCCGAGTGGATTGGTGGCTGCCGCTCGCTTGTTTCGATCAATCTTCGTGGGGCGCCGATCCGCTCGGTTCCAGCCTCTGTCTTGGCGTGCCAGGATTTGATGGAACTCGCCATCAGCCGGGATGCGCCGCTTGATGCTGAAAGTCGTTCGGTACTCAGCCGCTTGGGGAACGGTCGAGTCAAGTACTGTGCGCCTGATGAGTGACGGATCAACCCGCGTCGGAGGAGTGAACCCATGATCTTCCATGGCCCTCATGTGAGTGGCACCGAGTATCGGCAGCTTCTCGAAATGGTCTTCGCCACGAATCGCCAGTCGATTGCACGCGGCCATCAGCCGATTCCGCTGTGCGTGTGGGGTCTCCCGGGGATCGGGAAGACCCAGTCGATCCGCGACTTTGCCGCCGAGCGCAAGATGGGTTTTCTCCAGATCAATCCTGCACAGTTCGAGGAGATGGGCGACATCACCGGCATGCCGAGGGTGCACGACGGCGGCACGCCCGACGACCCGCATGACGATGTCACGCTCTATGTCATGCCGGAGTGGGCCCAACGCATGCACCGCCTCGGTGGCGAGGGCCTCCTGCTGCTGGACGATGTGAATCGCGCCGACGATCGCATCCTGCGGGGCATCATGCAGCTCCTGCAGGATCGCCGGATGTTCAATTGGCACTTGCCGCAGGGCTGGCAGATCATGCTCACGGCCAATCCGGATGGCGGGGACTTCTCGGTAACGCCCATGGATC
>VGFD01000542.1 GCA_016868975.1 Armatimonadota bacterium
CCCAGGAGGTGCTCGCCGCTCTCCGCCCGGGCGGGTTGCTGCGCGTTGCGCTTGGCGCCCTGGAAAAGCGCGCCGGCGCGCGTACCGTGATGCTCTCCAATCCGCTGGAAATGCTGGTTCCGGGCAAAGCGCGGCGGGCCGCTCGCAGGGCTCCGCTCAGTCTTGGGGAGACCTTGCGGCATATTCGAGCATTGCTGCAAACTGAATAACTTCTCCCGGCATGGGTAGGACTAGGGGGAAACCACCAGCGGAAAATCCTGCCCCGTGCTGAACTGTACCACGTCCTGACGCCCGCCGTGGAAGCGCTCCGTGAGGGTGGGTACCTGCTCGGAAAGGTAGCGGAGCAGCGCGTTGACGGTCACCTGCCTCGCGCTGTTGACCTCCGCGCCGGGTTTTCCTTTTTCCCCAAGCGCGCGTAAAATCGCATAGGTCAGCACGCCGTGGCCCAGTTCGGGAAATTCCTTGGCGTATTGCTCGGCGGTGGCGGCCGCCACCAGAAACGTTCCGCTGCTCCGCGCCAGGCGCTGCTGGGCGCGAATCAATTGCACCGCGTCGCGGCTGGCCACCAGCCGACCAAGCGCGGTGGTGGAAGCGCCCGAGTGGCACGCATCCAGCACCACGATCTGCTTGGTGGCCGGAATATCACTCAGCGCGTCGCCCAGCGCAACGGACGACAGGGCGCTGGCGCGCAGCGCGTTGTCGGTGGCCACCCGCGCGTCAAAGGGGAGAAAATAGAACACGTCGCCGAGCAGTGTGCCGTGCCCCGCGAAATACACCAGCAGCGTGTCCTGGGGAATGGCCTCCTTGCGGATGGCGTGCAGCGCGTTGAGAATGCCATCGCGGGTGGCCTTTTCGTTCACCAGCACGGTGGATTTTACGTCATTGAACAGGCCGGGCTTGAAAAATGACGCCATCGACTGCGCGTCCGCGCGGGCAAAGTTGAGGCGCAGGCCGCTCTTGTAGCCGTCGATTCCCACGGCGAGGACGTGCAGTATCGGATGGCGTCCGCCGCCCGCGTCGGAGATGACGCGCGCTTCGTCACCGCGGCTTTCCACTTCGCCAGTCTTGTTGAACGCGGTGGCGCGCAGTTGATTCTTGCCGCGCTCCAGCGACACCCGCCAGGCTGCTGAGAGCGGCGTGGCCTCGGTCTGCTGGCTTTTGGAGACCCGATGGCCGTTCAGGTACAGGCGCGGCGAAGAAACCCCGCCCCCTTGATCCTCCATCGTCACTGTCACGGTAATGGGATTTTCGCTGCTGCGGCTCCCGCTGGGCGGGGTCACGATGCTCACCCGCGGCGGTGGCCGCACGCTGCTCATGTCAAGGTGCGCGCGGAGCGTTTCGGGCTTCCGCCTGGCGTGGATCACTCGCGACAGAACGCCGGGAGTATAATAGGCGTTGAAAAATTGCTCCAGCGCATAGGTCTTGTCCCCGATGCGCCATTCCAGAATGGACTGCCCGCGCGGCGACCCGTCAAAAAGGCCGTCCGGCGTGGTCACCACCCACTCCTTGCCGTCGTCGAGGTCGAGCGCGGTGGCCAGCAGGCGGCCGCTCGCCACGTCCCAGAATTTCACCGCGGTGTCCAGTCCCGCGCTGGCCAGGATGCCGCCTCCGCGCAGGAACTCGATGTCGGTGACGCCGCCTTCGTGCGCCTCAATTTCCCGGATCGTCTTGCCGCTGTCCGCGTCAAACAAGATGACCTTGCGATCCACGCCCAGCGCCAGGATACGGCTGTCCGGGCTCCACGCGATGCTCCAGGCATAGCGGGGGATCGTCGCGGTGAATATTCTTGGCGATTCTTCGAACTCCACTTCCCAAACATTTGCCGTGCCCTCATAGGTGCCGGCCGCCAGCCATTTTCCGTCCGGGCTGAACGCGGCGTTCAACGCGCGACGATAGCCGGTGCGGCGCTGCTCCACCTTGCGGGTGACCGTGCACTGCTTGCTGGCCACGTCCCACTGGCGCACCGTGCCGTCATAGGAAGCGCTGGCCAGGATCTTTCCGTCCGGGCTGAAGGCCACGCCGCTCACGCCGCTGGTGTGTCCCTTCAGAGTGCCGCGCAGGCGCCCGCTGGCGGTGTCCCACAGTCGCACGGTGGTGTCGCTGCTGGCGGTGGCCATGGTTTTTCCGTCCGGACTGAACGCGATGTCGTGGACCTCGCCTTCATCACTGCGTCCGGCGTAGTGGCCGTCGATGCTCCACGTCTCGCGGCCGGTTTTCAGCTCCCACGCTTTCATGCGGCCGTCGTATGCGCCGCCAACCAGCAGGCGGCCGTCGGGTGAAAACGCGGTGGCGGTGGCAACCACGTGCCAGCCCACGCGCTGGGCCAGCTTGCCGGCCGCGAGATCCCACAGTTTTGCTGTGCCGTCACGTCCGGCGGTCGCCAGGGTGAGGCCGTCCGGACTGATCGCAAGCGAGTAGATGCGGCTCGACCGGCCTTCCAGCGAGGCCACCTGGCGGGCCGCCGCGACGTCCCACACCGCGGCGCGGCGGCTGGTCAGGCCGGCCGCGAGCTGGCCGTTGCCGGCGAACGCGACCGAGGTGATGAGGACCTCCTCCGCTTGCAGCTTCGCCATCTCTTTCAGGTCGGAGGGGTTGACGAGGTAAATGATCCCGCTGCCGCCCGCGCACGCGAGCACCTTCCCGTCCGGGCTGAACGCAAATTTCGACAGCCCGTACTGCGACAGTGTGGCGCGCGCGATTTCCCGGGCGGTGGCCACCTCGCAGAGCGTCACCGTCCCATCCCAGCCGCCCAGCGCCATCCGCTTGCCGTCAGGACTGAAGGCCAGTGCTCCCACGCGGCCGCCGGCCGACTTCAGCTTGCGCGGCTCGCCGCCAGTCACCGGAAACAGGATGGCGAGTCGGTCGTCGGTGCCCACGGCCAGCGTTCCGCCGTCCGGGCTGAAGGCCACCGCATATCCGTCGCCGGGCAGGGTGTACGAGCGGACCTGCTGGCCGCTGGTGAGATCCCACAGCCGCGCAGTCTTGTCCTCGGCGCCGCTGGCCGCGTAACGGCCGTCCGGGCTCACCGCCACGTCGAGCACGCGCCCGTTGTGTCCGCTGAGCTTCGCGACCTCGCGGCCGGTGCCGATGTCCCACACGCGCACCGTTTGATCCCACGAGCTGGTCAGCACGCGCCGTCCATCCGGCGTGAAGGCCACGCCGGTGACGTTGGCCGCGTAGGGGATGCCGTCTTGCACGTCAGCGTGGCCGATCAACGTGCCCTGCACGCGTCCGCTCTGCACGTCCCACACCTTGGCCGTGTCGTCCTCGCTGGCGGTGGCCACGAAGAGCCCGTCCGGGCTGAAGGCCACCGCGGTCACCGACTGGGTGTGGCCGTTCTGCAGCACGAGCTGGGGACCGCTGCCGGGTTTCGAACGAGGCGGGGATTTTTTCGGCGGCGGGGCGGCGGCCAGGGGAGCCGCCAGGATGAGCACCAGGAACGCCAGGACGGCTGTGCGCACGGAGTCTTCCCCCTCTTGTGGAGTGGTTTGTTGTGGAGTGGTTTGCCACTTCCCCGCAAGCCCGCCTCCGCCTGCCGCAGGTAGAAGTCTTTTCCGCAATTGATTCTGCCAGGATGGCGCCGCCAGAGAACCTCGGGTCTGCGGCGGCGCCTCGTCCGGCAACTGGCGTGGTCGGATATTCCGGGCTTTTTTGATTATTTATTTCTGCCCAAAAAAAAGAGCTGTCCGGTTGGCGCGGACAGCCACTCTACAGGGGGAGGTCAGGGGGAGAAAGGCTGTGAGAGTTGTTCTCTCTACTACATTCTATCGTACGCTCTCGATAAAACGATAGTGGACGATAGGACCGATTTCCCCGGGACCATTGGTCGTAGTCTTTTCAGACCCCTCGTGCCGCGGAA